>JANXUO010000031.1 GCA_025356245.1 Hymenobacter sp. | reverse complement strand
CCAAGCAACATCATCCGGTGCTAGCGGGCTGCACAACCGGCTACTAGCCAGCGCAGCCGGGGCTACACAAACAAGCACAACGCTCACCAACTGAGTTGAGACTTGTGTGGCAAATATACACAGCCGGTCAACAGCAACGCACCGATAAACTACCCACAAACCATATTTCTTGCATATGTACAAACCATAAGTTAGCAGATGGAAAGATTTCGGCTACCATCCTGGTAAAATTTATACTGTAAATAGCTAAAAAGCACTCTCGACCAATACGTCGAGCAAAGGCCATCCGCTTGTCGTTGCGAAGAGAGCTCCGCCAATCGTTGTCAAAGTAATCGGAAGGGCTTCGTTTCTTCCTACAAAAAACGCCGCCTCCTGCCGGGAAGCGGCGTTTTTACTTCGAGCCAGCTTATCGTGAGCTACCAGCAGATGCGCACGCTTACTTACCTATCGAGCCAAACACCCGCTTCATGATGTCGGAGGTGCGGGCGGCGGGATTTTTGCGAATTTTGCTTTCCTCTTTGGCCAGCAGCACGAAAAGGCCGTCCACGGCTTTGTTGGTGGTGTAACCGACGAGGTCGGTTTGCACGGGCGTCATCAGCGGGATGCGGTTGTACTGGTTGGTCATTTGGGCGTAAGCTTTGCCCGCGCCCACCTGGCCGATGGCGGCTTCGATGCTGGGGTGGAAAGCGGCGGCGAGCTGCGCGTAAGTCGTCTTTTTGAGGTACTGGGTGGCGGCGTCGGGGCTGGAACTGGTGACGAGGCTCAGCGCATCGGCAAAGTTGATGTTGGCCAGGGCGTTGACGAAGATATCCTTAGCCTGAGGTGCGGCGGCTTCAGCCGCACGGTTGAGCTGGGTTTCGAAGGTTTCGAGGAGCGTAGCCGAGCCGGGGAGACGGCTCAGCACGGTTTTCATCATCATCGCATCTTCCGGGAAAGGGATGTGAATGTCGTCGTTGAGGTTGTAGCCGTCGGGCTCGGAGGCGAACTGCACGGCCTTGGTCACGCCCTTGGTGAGGGCATCCTTGAGGCCGCTGTTGGCCTCGGCCTGAGTGAGCGGGGCCACCACCACGGGGGGCGGCGTGGGCACCACGACTTTGGTGGTGGTTTTGACCGGCGCCTTTTTAGGGATTGTCTTCTTGGTGGTTGTCTTCCTGACAACCTTCCTGGTCTGGGCCTGGGCGGCCGGGGCCGAAGCGAGCAAACCGGCCACGAGCAGGGCCGAAGCAATACGAATGAGCATAGCGAAAAGCGGAGCGGCAGGAAAACCAGACGGCCCCTGTGGCTGTCGTTGGGGCTGCCGCGCCTGCAAGTTGCTACCAATTTTGCGGCCAAGCTGCATTTTGCCCCGCCGCGCCTGCTAATTTTACGGTTCTATGGCCCCTTCCTCCCCTGCCGCCGCTGTTTTTTCGGCCCCGTTCGACGCGCCCGCCGCCCCGCCCGACGTCGAAATCATGACCATCGGCGACGAGCTGCTTTACGGGCAAGTCATCGACACCAACTCGGCCTTCATGGGCCAGGAGCTGGGCAAGATTGGCCTGCGCGTGCGTCAGATTTCCAGCGTCAGCGACCGTGCCGATGAGCTGGTGGTCGCCCTCGACCAGGCCCGCACCCGCGCCCAGGTGGTGCTCATCACCGGCGGCCTCGGCCCCACCAAAGACGACCTCACCAAGCACGTCCTCGCCCGCTACTTCGGTGCCGAACTGGTGCTGCACGAGCCCACCCTGGCCCACGTAACCGACATTTTCCGGCGCTACAACCGGCCCCTCCTCGACGTGAACCGGCAGCAGGCCCTGGTGCCCGCCAACTGCGAGGTGCTGCCCAACGCCGTGGGCACGGCCCCCGGCATGTGGTTCGACGTCGGCGGCACCGTGTTCGTGAGCATGCCCGGCGTGCCCTTCGAGATGAAAAAGCTGATGACCGACCACGTGCTGCCGCGCCTGCAACAGCGCTTCGCCCTAGCCCCCATCGTGCACTTGGTGGTGATGACGACCGGCATGGGCGAGAGCTTCCTAGCCGAAAAAATTGCCGATTGGGAAAACGCCCTGCCCGCCAATTTCAAGCTGGCCTACTTGCCAAGCCTCGGCAGTGTGCGCCTGCGCCTCACCGCCACCCAGGATGGCCTCCCCAACCTGCCCGGCCGCCTGCGTGCCCTGCTGCCCGCCCTGCGCGAGCGCATTGGCCCGCACATTTTTGCCGAAACCGAAACCACCCTCGAAGCCACCATTGGCCAACTGCTACGCGCCCAGGGCCGCACCTTGGCCACCGCTGAAAGCTGCACCGGCGGCGCCGTGGCCCAACGCTTAACCGCAGTACCTGGCTGCTCGGATT
>JANXUO010000623.1 GCA_025356245.1 Hymenobacter sp. | reverse complement strand
CAGTCGCGGGGCAGCACTTCGGAGTACGCCGGCAGCAGCAGCACGTCGTCGTAGGTGAGGGCCTCGAAGGCAATTTTGGGGGCGGCAGGGTCAGCCATGGCAAAAGGGGGCTTTTGCCGGGTAAAGGTACGGTAAGGGGGCGGCTTGGGAGGCAGGTTTAAAGAGGCAGATCTTCTCTCCTTACGCGCTACTCCCGCACAAACCGTCCACTATCGGCCTCACTGCCCGCCTTGATGCGCCACTGGTACACGCCCGGCGGCAGGGTGCTTACATCCACCGGCTGCCCCGAGCGCACGGCAGTGCGGCGCACGGTGCGACCCAAGCCATCGCGGAGCAGCAGCTCGGCAACATGGGTGCCCGCGGGTAGCAGCACTTGCAACTGGCGGCTGGTAGGGTTCGGATAAACAGAGCATTTTAAGGACTTGGCTGACTGAGTAGCTGTGGGCGCGGCGGCAAATAGCCACTGGTAGGCGGCCGGAAACTCGCGCCGCCAGAACCATTCGGCGTGCTGTCCATCCGTGCGGGTTTGGAAATTGAGGTTGGCGGGCAGCACACCACCACGTTGCAGCGAGTCGCGCACAGCGGCCATATCAGGCACCATATCAATATCTTCGGTGGTACCGCTCACGAAATAGAAGCGGGTGTCGGCGGGCACAGGATGCTGGTGTAGGTATTGCATCAAGGGCTGGCGGGCAAACCAGAAAGCGGGCGAAAACACCGCCACTTTGCCAAAAACGGCCGGGTAGCGGCTAGCCGCGTAGGTGGCAATAAGGGCACCCATGCTGGAGCCGCCCACGCCGGTGCTGTTGCGGCCGGGCAAGGTGCGGTAGTTGGCGTCGATGTAAGGCTTGAGGGTATTGGCCAGAAAATCGACGTACTGGTCGCCCTGGCCGCCACCGTAACGGGGGTTGGCCCAGGGCGAGTATTCGTCGAGGCGGGTGCTGCCACCGTTGTCGATGGCCACCACGATGCAGCCGGTGACATCCTGACCACTGGCTGCCAGCTGGTTGAGGGCTTCATCAACACCCCACTCGCCGGCGAAGCTGGTGGCAGCATCAAACACATTCTGGCCATCCTGCAAGTACAGCACCGGGTAGCGGCGGCCAGGGTTGGCGGCATACGCTGGCGGCAGATACAGCCATACCCGCCGACTGCGGTTAAGTTGCGGAATGGCAAAATTGGTGCTGATGACCTGCACGTTGGCCGCTGCCGTCGAGGCCGGGCCGCCACCGCCGGGGCCGCCCAAGTCCTGCCAGTTCAATACTTGGTGTAGCACTGGGCCAGGGGCGCTGCCCACAATATAGCGGCGATTGGACACCGCGCCATTGGTGGCATCAGTTTCGCCGGTAGGCCAACTGCCGCGGGTAAATTTGTATTCGATAGCACCGGTAACTGTGGGCGGCAACGTAATGCTGTACTGCCCGTTAGCAGCCCGCACCAAGGCGTAGGCTGGGCTGCCGGGGTTCCAGCTGTTGAAGGTGCCCGCCACATAAAGGGTCGCCCCGGCCGGGGTGTTGGCCGGTACGTTGGTGATGGTGAGGACGGTTTGGGCCGGGCTGGCCGAGACGGCCAGCAACCAACTGAGCAAGGCTAGGCAGATTTTTTTCATAACAGGCGATAAGTAAGAACCTCCGCACAATGACTGAGCGGCTGTTTTGCGGGTCTGAAAGTACGACACAAAGGCATGGTCAGCCGGGCGTTGCAAGTTGTCTGACTATCTTGTTGAGCGCTGACTTTAAATTAAACAGCAGGCCCAGTGAATGAAGCGGTTGCTAAAGGCCAACTTCCCTGCGGGGCAAGGGCAGTTAAAACAATAAGCGCCTGTTTGCGTCTATAAAGCGCACGGGTTCCATTAGCCGTGCTTACTTTTTTGTATTACCTATGTCTCAAAAAAATTGGTTTATCACCGGCGCTTCGTCAGGTTTTGGCGAAAGCCTCTCTACGCTGCTCCTCGCCAAAGGCGATAAAGTGGCAGCTACTTTTCGCCAGCAAAAACAGGCCGACGAATTTACGCGGCAAAACAGCCCCAACGGCGTTGGCATCCTGCTCGATGTGAGCGATGTGACGCGGGTACCTGGCGCGGTGCAGGAAGCCATTGTAGCCCTCGGCCACCTCGACGTGGTGGTGAACAACGCCGGCTACGGCTCGCTCGGCCCCATCGAAGAAGTGGAAGAAGAAGAGGTGCAGCGGCAGTTCGACGTGAATGTGTTTGGACCGTTGCGGGTATTGCGGGCCGTGTTGCCGCACTTGCGCGGGCGTAAGTCGGGCCACATTCTGAATATCACAAGTATTGGAGGCTTGCGGGCCTTTCCGGGGGTGGGCATCTACAACGCCTCAAAGTTTGCGCTGGAGGGCATTGGCGAGAGCCTGGCTTTGCAGCTGGCCCCACTGGGCATCAAAGTCACCAACATCGAACCTAGCGGTTTCCGCACCAAGTGGGCGGGTGAGTCGGCAACTTACACCAAGCCTAAAATTGCTGATTACGAAGCCACGGCGGGCCAAAACCTGGCCAGCATCCAGGGCTACAGCGGGCAGCAGCCCGGCGACCCAGACCGCGCCGCCCAGGCTATGTACGATGTGGTGCAACTCGAAAACCCGCCTGTACACTTGCCCCTGGGCAAGGCCGCTGTGAAAGGAGCCCGCGAAAAATTTGAGGGCCTACTGAAAGAGCTGGCGCAGTACGCCGAAGTAGGCGACAGTGCAGATTTCCCGGAGTAAGCTGGCCTGAGCACATTAAGCCGTGCGCTAATAATTTGGGGATGAACGAACCTCAACAGACGAGCAACGGGCGGGCGGCTAAAAAAGCCGCC
>JANXUO010000558.1 GCA_025356245.1 Hymenobacter sp. | reverse complement strand
CACTCCCTCAAAAAATGCCCTCCGCCCCCATCCTCGAAGCCCTCGACGTTCATAAATCCTACGCCAACCACCTGGCGCTCAACGGCGTGAGCCTTTCCATTCCAGAGCAAAGCATCTTTGGCCTGCTGGGGCCGAACGGCGCGGGCAAAACCTCGCTCATCCGCATCATCACCCAGATTACGGCCGCCGATGCGGGCGAAATCCGCTTCCGGGGCCAACGCCTCAGTCCCGAGCACAGCGCCAAAATTGGCTATCTGCCCGAGGAGCGCGGCCTCTACAAAAAGATGAAAGTGGGCGAGCAGCTCCTCTACCTGGCCCGCCTGCGCGGCCTGAGCCGGGCCGACGCCGTGCTGCGCGTGCGGCACTGGCTGGGGCGGTTCGAGCTAAAAGAATGGGCCAATAAAAACGTGGAAGACCTCAGCAAAGGAATGCAGCAAAAGGTGCAGTTCATCGCCACGGTGCTGCACGAGCCCGAGCTGATTATCCTCGACGAGCCCTTTTCTGGCTTCGACCCCATCAATGCTAACTTGCTGAAAGAGGAGATTTTGGAGCTGCGCCGCCAGGGCACCACCGTCATTTTCTCGACCCACCGCATGGAGTCTGTTGAGGAGCTTTGCGACAGCATTGCCCTCATCAACCGCGCCCACAAGGTGCTCGACGGCCCGGTGCGCGACATCCGCAACCAGTTTCGCACCGACACCTACGAAGTCGAGGGCAAGGGCCAAATCATGGTACTACACCCCGATTTCGAAGTGGTTGAGCACCAGGAGCGGGAGAACGGGCATTTTTACAACCGCATCAAGCTGCATACCGGCACTACGCCCAACGATTTGCTGCGCTTCCTCATCGGGCAGGTCGAGGTGCACGCTTTCAGGGAGTTGATTCCGAGCATCAATGATATTTTCCTCCGCCGCGTCGGCGAAACCATGCCTGAGTAGTGTTTCGGGTACTCCCCTCCCTGGCGGGATGGGAGTTAGACCGCCTGTTGCGTGACAGCAGTAAACAACCAGAAACAACCAGAAACAAGCAACAAGAAACTCCCCGCCATGACTTCCAAATTCCTCCTCGTTGCCCAGCGCGAATACCTCACCCGGGTGCGCAAAAAAGCGTTTCTGGTGCTGACGCTGGCCGTGCCGCTGCTCATTGCGGCGTTCGGATTTTTTATGGTGAAAATCATCAAGTCCGACGAGGATAAGGCCGACGTTATCGACGTGCGCGACGACAGCCGCCTGCACCTCGCCGGCCGCCTGCAAAGCACGCCGCAATTGGTGTTTCGGGCGGTGCCCGGTGCGCTGGCCGACGCCAAAACCAGCTTCCAAAAGCAGAAGCACGACGGCCTGCTTTACCTGCCCGCCGACCTCGACGCCGACAAGCCCACCGGGGTGCAGTTTTTTGGCAAGGGCAACATCAGCCTCAAAAAGCAGCAGGCCGTCGAAACCGCCCTCAACAAAGCCTTTTCCGACATCAAGATGCAGCAGTCGGGCCTCTCGCAGCAGGAACTTGACCGCCTGCGCTCCGAAGTCGATTTGCAAACCGTAAGCCTCGACGACGACGGCAAGGAAGCCGACAGCAACGCCCTGGCCACGTCGGGCATAAGCTACGCGTTGGCGCTGCTCATCTACTTGTTTATATTCATTTACGGCGTACAAATCATGCGCGGCGTGGGGGAGGAGAAGTCGAGCCGCATCATGGAAGTCATGCTTTCGTCGGTGAAGCCGTTTGACTTGATGATGGGCAAGATTTTCGGGATTGCCGCCGTGGGCCTGACGCAGTTTCTGCTCTGGGGGCTGCTTTCGTTCGGGGCCACGTCGCTCATTACCAGCTTGGCCGGGGCCGATGCGCCGCGCGCCGAAGCCGCCGCTGCACCGGCTGCCGCGCCCACCGTTGCCGCCACTGCCGCCGACCCCGCCGGCACCCGTCTGAGCCCCGGCGCGAAGTTCGACCAGCAGCTTGACCGGCAATCGGCCCAGGGAAATCCGGCCAACCGCTTCAAGATTTTTGAGGTGCTGGGCAACCTGCCGCTGGGGCAAATTCTCTTCGGCTTCATCGTTTATTTCCTGGGCGGCTACCTGCTCTACGGGGCGCTCTTCGGGGCCGTAGGGGCCGCCGTGGACGACCAGACCGACACCCAGCAATTCATGTTTCCCATCACCATGCCGCTCATCCTGAGCTACATCGTGAGCGTGTCGGTCATCCTCCGCAACCCCGACGGCCCGGTGGCTTTCTGGATGTCGATGATTCCCTTTACCTCGCCCATTGCCATGGTGGTGCGCTTGCCCTTCGGTGTACCAGCCTGGCAGCTAGCCCTTTCAATTGGTTTGTTGATTTTGGGTTTCATCGGTACCGTGTGGGTGGCCGCCCGCATCTACCGGGTGGGCGTGCTGATGTACGGCAAAAAAGTCACGTACAAAGAGTTGGGCAAGTGGATGTTTTACAAGGGTTGAGGCGGGTTAGTCGTGGGTGAGCGTTGAACGAAGAACTCCCCACTCACTCCATTTTGTGCTTTTGCTGTTCCATCCCATGATGCCGCGCCTGCTCCTCCTCGTCCTGCTCCTTAGCAGCTTCACCCTATCCGACCGGCCCGCGTACCGCCTCTTCACCGCCGCCGGCCAGCCCGCCGACTACGACCGGATGCTGACCGACTTGGCCGGGGCCGATGTGGTGCTCTTCGGCGAAATCCACAACGACCCCATCGCCCACTGGCTCGAATTGCAGTTGCTCAAGGATTTGCACCGCCAAAAAAAACCGGGCCAGCTCCTGCTGGGCCTCGAAATGTTTGAGCGCGACGTGCAGCCGCTGCTGGCCCAGTACGCAGCCGGGGCGCTGCCCGACACCGCCCTGGAGCGCCAGGCCCGCCCCTGGCCCAACTACGCCACCGACTACCGCCCGCTCCTGCAATTTGCCCGCGCCAACTCCTTCCCCGTCATCGGTACCAACGCCCCGCGCCCCTACGCCCGCACGGTGGCCCGCGGCGGCCTCGCGGCCCTCGAAAAACTGCCCACCGCCGAAAAAGCCCTGCTTGTGCCCCTGCCCCTGAAAGTGGATTACGAGCTGCCCGGCTACAAAAAAATGGCCGCCATGTTCGGCGACAGCAAAGCCCACGGCAGCGGGGCCGAAAACATCATCCAGGCCCAGGCCCTGAAAGATGCCACCATGGCCTACTACATCTGGGGCAGCCTGGCCCCCGGCCATACCATGCTGCACCTCAACGGCTCCTTCCACTCCGACAACCATGACGGCATTGCGGCCTACCTGCGGCAGTACGCCCCCAAGCTGCGAGTGAAAACAGTGAGCGTGGTAAGCCAGGCACAATTACAGACGCTGGAGGCCGAAAACCGGGACCTCGCCGACTTTGTGGTGGCCGTGCCGGAGGACATGACCAAGACCTATTAGCTTGCGTTACCAGCAACGTAAGCGTCAGCATCGGCTAGGCCTGCAACAGTTGATGCTGGACTGGTATTTCACCCAAACCCGCGAAACCGTGTGGCTGGGCACCGCACCCGGCACCCGCGCCGAAACATTTTACCGCCGCACCGGCTGGCGCGAAGTGGGGCGGCACGACAAGGGAGGTGAAGTTTGAGATGGGGGCGGGGAGTGGCGTAAACAGATGATAAACCAAGCAGTCTGAAGTCAATGAAGTCGAAGTCGGGATTTGCTGCGTTTTTAATCAGGTTATTCCTTCTCAGCGCAGGAACTTTCATGGCTGTTCTCGCTGGCTTATTGCTACAGCAGTTTTTGCATTCATTCGAGGGGTTCGCACTTTCTGGGTTTCTCTTGCTTGGGTTTATGAGTTCATCAGCCATCTTCCTTTTTTTTGGCTTGGTTAGTAGCTTGCGTATTGACGAAGCTCAGCAATTAATCAAAGTAAAAAGAGGATGGTTTTTTGGTGAAAACTACCGATTCATCGACTTTGTCGGTTGTAAAGGCCTTAGTGTAACAAGCCGATATGGTAGCTACCGTGGATTCCTTATTGAATTGAGGACTGGCGCCCAAGTACAATTTACTGAACTTGATTTTGTCAACTTTACCGATGTGCGAGCATTTATTCTTAGTCGCTTAAAACGTGAAAACAGCCTGAAACGCAGCATTTGGAAAATAGGCAGTCGTAAATCTGCTTGGAGGGCGGCTTTTTTCATGCTTTTGATTTGGGGAATAATTTTGTTAAAACCGTGAAAACTATGCTTAAAATATACTTCAGATTGGTGGTGCTTTTTGCTATGGCACAAACTGCCCAAGCCCAAACCCTCCACTCCCCCAACCGCAAACTCACGCTGCGCTTCGCCCTCAGCCCCAGCGGCGAGCCGACCTACCAACTTCGCTACGGCGCGAAGCCCGTGGTGCAGCCCAGCCGGCTGGCGGTGCTGCTCAAAGATGCGCCGGGGTTTGCTCAGGGCTTTGCGGTGGCGCGGGTGGACAGCAGCCGGCACGACGATACCTGGACCCCGGTGTGGGGTGAGGTGAAGCAAATCCGCAACCACTACCAGGAGCTGGCCGTGACCTTGCAGCAGCCGGCCGTGCAAAACCGGCAGCTGGTGCTGCGCTTCCGCTTGTTT
>JANXUO010000428.1 GCA_025356245.1 Hymenobacter sp. | reverse complement strand
GCCACGCCCACGGCGACCACAACGCACGTCACCAGGCCGATGGCCACTACCCACACCACGCCCGGCACCCTCTCCATCCCGTCCTTGCCTTCAAAAAAACGCATGAGGCAAAGCTAGCATATCCCGCCGCCGAGCAAGGGGGGCGGAAGATTTCGACCGGTAAAGTGAACGCGTGCCCTGCCGCGTTTGCTCGTAGAGCTTGTACCACGTAGCGTCAAAGGGGAAATCGTTTCGCGCCTCGAATTGCTCGGCCACAAAAACGCGGTCCGAGTCCGTCCACACGCCGTAGTTGCGGTCGGTGGGCGTGAACACCAGGGGCTCGTTTTGGGCGCTAAACCCTATTTCCCGCTCCGCCTGGCCCTGGTCGTTCACTTCGACCAACCAGTACACGAGCTGTTCGTCGTGGGCATCGTAATCCAGATTCGCCCGCGGCAAGACGCGCTGTAGCACCCACACCAGGGCCCGTAGGGGGAGCCCTGCTTGGTTTCAGAGGTCGCGGTGTTGCTCGGGTACGTGAAGAACGGTCATCGGCTGACGGGCACAAGCACGCGAAAGGGCCAGAGTAGTTGTGTGATGCGCCAGGAGTAAACTTACCCTCCAATGATTGAACGGAGCGCGTTCAACGTAGTACCTGGGGTCGCACGATAGTAGGAACGGAAAACAACGCTAAGCCCACCTGACAGCCAAAAATGAGCTGATTTGTCTCACCAAGTCGGGCAATAAGTCTGAAATGAACCGTTGATACACGAGATAAGCGAAAGCTACACGCCAGCTTGACCAACACCTGATTTTCTCAAAAACCTCCTTGGTAACGTTTAAACGCACATATTCTGAGATACCCGACCCCCGCCAAAATTCGACCAATTGGCCTTAGCGTTGTTTTCCGTTCCTACTATCGTGCGACCCCTTACAGGCGGTGCTGGCCAAGGAGCGCCCGGAGCTGGCGTACAAGTATTTTCCGTACAACAACGACTCCAAGCCCTCTCCGGCTAAAAAGCGGCTCTAAATTTCTAGAAAATAATACCTTACGCTTATGCGCTCCCTAGCCATCTTCTCCCTTTCAGTTGCTCTGTTGCTCGTTGGTTGCACCAGCAGTCGCGCCCAGGCACCAAAGGAGTACCGTTACGCGATGCCGTGCAGTACGTGGACAGAACCGGCGCACATCGTGGCGAATGGGCCGGCAGGGGTTGCCGATACGGTCCTCGCTTCGTTGAGCGGGCGCATTGTAAATTATCTTGGCACCTACGGTACGGATGTGGTTGCCGCAAAAAACACTGCCAACGGGCAAGTACTAGCCGGAGCGGTGGATAAACAGGGGCGTTTTTCGCTTTACGTGCCCGAGGGCCACTACAGCGTTCAGGTGATGAGCTTGGATTACTCTCCTTTCACCGCCGAAGGGCTAGACTTGCATTCGGGCCAGCGGTACAAACTTGACGTGTTTTTGCATGTGACGTCCGCTGCGTCGAGTACGTGCATTAGTGAATACAAATCCAAGCACAAGCTTTCTCCCGAGCAATTAGAGGCGCTGGCAGCTAAATTCGCCAAGCAGGACGAAGAGCGCACCCGGCACTATCTGGAACGACTGAAGAACAAATCGAGCACCAAAACAACTCCTTAGCGCGATTATCGGGCGGGTGAAGTAGTGCCATAGTAAACTGCTACGTCCGCTTGCAACAAGGCCCATTGCCAGTGCCAGTACGAAACGCGGCGGTCCCCCGGGTCGTAGTCCATAATGTTGGTAGTGGACTGGGCGGTGAATTTAAATGCGTTGTGCGCGAACAAGGCAAGTTCCGCATCGGCTTCCAGAACTTGCGCTTCGAGCGACTGAATTACTGCCTGACGGTTTTGAATGTCCGCCTGCTGTGCAGGTGTAGGAGGGGTTGCCGCCGCAGTCTGTGCCGCCGCCAAAGCAGTTTTTAATCCCGGCAATACGTTGTTCGCAGGAGCCTTCTGGCCTATTATGCTCTGAATCTGCGCATCTTCGGACCCGCTCGGCATGGGAAAGGCGTGGGTAAGCCCCATCATGTGGCCCAACTCGTGAGCTACGGTGGACGCGTGACCTTGAACCAGCGTGGAATGAAAAAAACAGAGTGAATTGGCCGCTACGGGCTGGGCAGGAGACGAGGCATTGATGGCTCCTGCGGGGTCGGGTGGTACGTCCAAATCGAACACGAAAAGGGTGAGGCCCCGAAATGCTGTAAACGCCGGCCCCTGGGCTGCCGTCATCCACTTGGTGCAGTAGTTGCGCAGATTGCCGGTTTGCAGCAGCGTGTTGCTAGCGGAGGAATAGTAACCATCTTTTTTCCACTGGTCAAAGTCCATTAGCATTTGATGGGGCACGGCTGGCTTTTCAAACGTGCAGGTGATTTGGGCCTGGTTGAGCGAGTGCTTGTTGAGAAAGGTTTCCAGGTCCACTCCTTGTGAACTGAGCGCCAAAAACTGCTTCTGCAAGGCGGCCAGGGCCCCAGTAGGGGCATAAAGCGGGCGCGGTGGAGTCAAATCCAGCGCATCGTGCTTGTTCATGGGCCGGGCCGGGAGCACGTGCACAACCCGTAACGGCAGCTCGTACACGGTGGTGTTATCGGCGATGTTGAGTTGCCCGACCAAGTTGCCGTGCTCGTCCTCGACGCGCAAGCTGGCGGCGGCGCTCGGCCGCAGGCCTTCAACCGTCACGTCGAGCACCTGCTTGTTTTTGGGCACGAGCTGCATGGGCGCGGCATTGGTCTTGCCGTTGATGGTGACCAGGTAATCCGAATGAGCGGCGACCGTGAACCAGTTGGTCGACTGCACCGGGTTAGTGTTCAGGAACTCGATTTCCAGCTTGAGCTGCACGGTTTGGTGCGGGCGCACGGACAACCAAGGCACGTAGTAATCGTTGCCCTGCACGATGCGTTTGTCGTAGCCCTTGTGCAGCTCGTCCTCATAGCGTTGCTTGTACATCCCCGTCACGGCCGCATAATGCGGCGGAATGCCCGGTTTGAACGGGGTAGCCGGTTGGGTGGCCGTAGCCGGTTGGGCGGGCGTGTCGGGTAGGCCAGGGTCGTAGCACTGGACGTAGTTGCTGATGGACGTTCCCGTAACGGCCGTTAAGTCGTCGTAAGCGGTGTGGGGGTTGTTGGCCGAGTTGCGTTTCCATTCCACCCAATCAAAGCCGTAGGTGCCCGTGTAGGCCGGGCCGCCGTGGGCATCGCCGCGCCGGAACTGCACCCAATAGGCGACATCGAGCGGGGCGGTGGGGTGGGTATTTCGCCGGGGAGCAGCGCCGGTGGTAACCATAGCAGAAAGGTTAGGCTAGTTGGCCGGTTCGAACGAAGGCAATAACGCCGCCCAAGGCACAGGGCAATTTGGAGCAGTCGAGCAGGGCCAGCGCCCCGGCTACTTCGACGTTGCGCTTCACGTCGAGCCACCGCAATGGCTTAATGGTGGCCAGGCAGGGCTTTTGGGTAATACTGCACACGCCAAAGTTGAGCCGGTTGAGCAACGGGTCTTTGTCGTCAGCGTTGGCCATCGGCTGACTCCCGATGGAAACGGCGCGCGCCGGGATGATAAGCTGACTCGGCAGGGTGCCTTTGTCGCAGCGGAGCAGCGCGCCAGCGCACACGTAGGCGTGTTGCGGGCTGCCGTCCTCGTCGGTAGAGAGGGCCATAGTGGAAGTAGAAAGGGTTTCGCCAACAAAGTAACCGGAAAAAGTACCAGCGCGGCGCAGTTTTGAAACTAGACTCGAAACCGCACGGATTCCAAGAGGGCACTTAAAAGGGAGAGCATCAAAAAGTGTGGGGCAACCACAGACAGGCAGTTGTGTAGGGCATGGTCAGCACCGATGAATGGGACTTTTCCAGCGAAGCCTTTAGGTTGGCGACACCGGCTGCCCCACACTTTTTGATGTTCTCCATATTGAAGCCATCAAAGACCTCATGGCCCGGTATTCCTTTCACATCAACAAGGGCTGGAACGGCAAAGAAGTGGACGTGGCGGCCATGCCCACCATCTTCGCCGAAGATGCCACCCGGGAAAGCAAGGCGGAGAGCATCAAAAAGTGTGGGGCAGTGGGGAGGCAAGCGGCCACTGGTGCTGGTTTCAAGTTAGGAAAGTAG
>JANXUO010000427.1 GCA_025356245.1 Hymenobacter sp. | reverse complement strand
GAGGGGCAGCTCGCCGTGCAGCAGGTGCAGGTTGATGGTGGGCGGCAGGGTAGGGGCGAGGGCGTTTTGGACGCGCTGCAAGTCGCCCTGGCCGGGCAAAAACACCAGCACGTCGCCGCTGGGGTGGGCGTCGAGGGCTTGGCGCACGGTGCGGGGCACCAGCTGGGCCAGACGCTCGCGGGGGCGGGCGGGCAGCCCGGCGGCGGCGCGCGGGTCGAGGTAAACGGTGTCGATGGGAAACAAAAACCCGGCGCTGCTCACCACCGGCCCCGGCAGCCACTGGCCCAGGCGCTGGGCCTCGAGGGTGGCCGACATGAGGAGAATCCGCAGGTCGTCGCGCAGCACGGCCTGGGCGTCCAGGGCCAGGGCCAGGCCCAAATCCGCGTTCAAACTCCGCTCGTGAAACTCGTCGAACACCACGCAAGCCACGCCTTCGAGGGCGGGGTCGTCCTGTAGCATGCGGGTCAGAATGCCTTCGGTGATGACTTCGATGCGGGTGGCGGCGCTGACGTTGCTGTCGAGGCGCACGCGGTAGCCCACGGTGCAGCCCACGGGCTCGCCCAAAAGCTGGGCCAGGCGGGCGGCGGCCCCGCGCACGGCCAACTGCCGGGGTTCGAGGACGAGGATTTTGCCGTCGTTGCGCCAGCTTGCATTCAGCAGGGCCAGCGGCACCACGGTGGTTTTGCCCGCGCCGGGCGGGGCCTCCAGCACCACGCGGCGGTGGGTTTCGAGGGCCACCAGCAGGCGCGGCAAAGCTTCGACAACGGGCAGGGCGGGGAAGTGCATGGGGGCAAAGGTCGGGACGGAGGACGGGGCGGTCCGCCGAAACGTTCGTTTCCTGCTTACATTCGCCCTGGCCATCACCTAACCCTTTGCAGATGTCAGTATTGAAACGTATGCTGCTGGCAGGCGCACTGGCCCTGGCCGCGCAAGCGGGGCCGGCCCAAACGCCGGCGCCGCCGGTGCCCGACACCCTGCGGCCCTGCGCCCAGGCCCTGCAACGCGGCATTCGGGCCTACCAGCGCGGGCAGTTTGAGGCGGCCACCGCCGGCCTCACGCAGGCCCTGCGCCTGGCCCGCGCCCTGCGCCCGCGCCCCGACACGGCCGTGCTGCTGCGGGCCTTCAACAACCTGGGCAACGTGGCCAACGACCAAGGCCGCAAGCCCCAGGCCCTGGCCGCCTACCAGCAGGCCCTGGCCCTGGCCGAAGCCACCCGCGACGCCGCCAACACCGCTAAAATCACCAACAACATCGGCACCCTCTACCGCGACCTGGGCCGCCTGGCCGAGGCCGGCACCTACTTTGCCCGCGCCGAGGCCGAGGGCCACCGCCTGCACGACGTGGGCCTGCTGGCCGACTGCGCCAACAACCGCGGCCTGCTCTGCGAGCAGCAGCAGCGCCTGCCCGCCGCCCGCCGCGCCTACGAGCAAGCCCTGGCCTACTACGCCCAAAAACACCGCCCCGACCGCGAGGCCATGGTCCTCAGCAACCTGGCCATCGTGCAAAAGCACCTCAACGACTACCCCGCCAGCCTGGCCAGCACCCGCCGCGCCCTGGCCGTGGCCCAAACCCTGGGCGACCAGTACCTCGAAGCGGCCACCTGCATCAACCTCGGCAACACGCTGGTGGAGATGCACCGGCCCGCCGCCGCCACGGCCTACCTGGCCCAGGGCCTGCGCCTGGCCCGCCAGCTCCGCACCCCCGAGCTGGTGGTGGTGGCCCTCGAAACCCAGGCCCAGGCCGCCGCCGCCGCCGGGCAGTACGCCCGCGCCTACGCCCTGGAGCAAGCCTACACCGCCGCCCGCGACTCGTCGGTGAGTGCCGAGGCCCACCGCCAGGTGTCGGAGCTGCAAGTGAAGTACGACACCCAACGCCAAGCCCACGAAAACCAGCGCCTGCGCTACCAAAACGGCCTCACCACCCTGGCCCGCCAAAAGGCCGACCTCGACCGCCGCCGCACCCAGCAGCTGGCCGGCGGCGGCCTGCTGGGCCTGCTGCTGCTGGGCGGCGCCGGCGGCCTGGTGCAGCGCCAGCGCCGCCGCCACCGCGAAACCCTGCTGCACACCAACGCCCTCTTCAGCGGCGAGCAGCAGGAGCGCGTGCGCCTGGCCCGCGACCTGCACGACGGCGTGGGCCAGTACCTGGCCGTGGTGCGGATGTACGTGTCGGAACTGTGCACCCCCGGCCCCGACACCGAGGCCCAGGCCGCCCACACCCTGGGCCTGGTGGACAAGGCCATTGAGGAAGTGCGCACCGTGTCGCACAACCTAATTCCCAACGAGTTGAACTTTGGATTTGCCCGCGCCCTGCGCGAGCTGAGCCACCAAATGGGCCAGTCGGGCACGATGCGGCTTTCGCTCGACATCGCCGACGAGGCCCAGCAAACCCAGCTCACCCGCGAGTTCGAGGTTTCGCTCTACCGCGTGGTGCAGGAGGTGCTCAACGGCATGGTGCGCCACGCCGAAGCCAGCGAAATCAGCATCCGCTTTTGCCGCGAGGCCCACGAGCTGGTGGTGCACCTGCAAGACAACGGCAAGGGGTTCGACCCCGCCCAAATGGCCAAAAGCAAGGGCTTGGGATGGAAGAACATCCACGCCAGGGTGGGGGTGCTGGGCGGCCAGTGCCGGGTGCAGTCGCGGGTAGGAAAAGGTACGCAGGTGCGGATTGGGGTGCCGGGGTAATGTTTTTGGGTTTTTAGTGTTAGGTGTTCGATGTTGGGTGTTCAGTGTTGGGTTTTTGGTGTTGAGTCATTCCCCAATATCCGGTACCGAACACCAAAAACCCAACACCCAACACCCAATTCCCCAACAGGTCCTTCAAAAAATGCGCGTCTCAAAGCTGAAAAAAACCAAATTCCAGCCTGCCTCTCACCGCTCATTAAACGTGGCCTGCTGATGGCGCGCGTGCTGTGGTTGTTGATGGGCTGGATGGCACTGGGGCCATTGCCGGCCCTGGCCCAGGCGGGGGCCACGGTGCGCGGGCACATTGCCGGCGGCGCGCCCGACTCGGTGGTGCTGAGCTGGCGTAGCAGCCCCCTCGATGCCCGCGAGCAGCGGCGGAGTAGCTGGCCCGACCCGCAGGGCGGCTTCGTCTTCCGCCTGCCGCTGGCCGGGGCCACGCTGTTTCAGGTCAGCTGCGGCAGCGCCGAAACCCCCCTCTTCGTGGAGCCCGGCGACACCCTGCGCCTCGAAATTGTCGTGAGCCGCGAGGGCGACAAGTTCCGCTTCGAGGCGGGCGGGGCGGCCCCGTCCGCTGCCTTGGCCAATGCCTACCTGGCCGAAGCCAACGCCCGCTTTGCCGACAACGAAGGCTACCAGGTGCTGCCCGACAACATTCAGCTTTACGAGGCCCCCTTCGTTAGTTTTCTGGACTACCGCCGCACCAAGCAGCTTAAGTTTTTGCGGCAAAGCCACCCCGAGCGGTTCACGCCCGCCTTCCGGGCCTTTGCCGAGGCCGAAATCCGCTACGCCCACGCCAACGACCGCCTCGACTACCCCGTGCTACGCGAGCAAGTGGTGGGCGGGGCCGGCCGCAATCAAACCCTGAGCACTGGCTTCTACAACTTTTTGGGCGATGCCAACCTGCTGCCCGGCAACGAAGCCGCCGCCAGCAGCCCGCAGTACCTGGAGTTTTTGCTCGGCTACGCGCACCACCAGGCCGAGGCGGCCGGCCACCCCGCCGGCACGGCGGGCTTTTTTCCGGCGGCTTTTGGGGCGGCGGGCCGGATGCTGCACGGGGCCATGCGGCCCGTGGTGCAGGGCCTGCTGCTACGCGAGTGCTTCCGCCACGGCCACCTGGCCCAAAGCCAGGCCTTGCTCGACGACTACGCGGCCCACGCCCTGGCCCCGCCCGCCTGGGTGACTTTATTGCGGCAAGACCTGGATGCCCTGCGCCCGCTGGCCATCGGCAGCCCCGCCCCGGCCCTGCCCATCGGCCTCACTACCCTTACTGGCGACACCCTGCGCTGGCCGGCCCTGGCCGGCCGGCTGGTGTACCTGCTGTGGTGGGACACCCAGCAGCCGTCGAGCCAACGCGAGCGACCTTTTCTGGCCGAGCTGCACGAGGCGCTGGCCGGGCAGCCCATCGTGTTCGTGACCCTGGGCCTCGATGCCGACGAGGCTGCCTGGCGGCGCAGGATGCTGACCCTCCCCGTGCCCCCCGGCTACCACGTGTACGTGCCCCGCCCCCAGCAAGCCGCCCTGCGCCAGGCGTACGACCTCACCACCCTGCCCGCCGCCGTGCTGCTCGCCGCCGACGGCGCCCTGCTCGACCCCCACGCCCGCCGCCCCAGCAGCCGTGCCCTGCGCGACGACCTCCGAGCTGCCCAGGGCCGCGCCGCCGCCTACCGCAATGCGGCCAGTAGCCCACCTCCTCGCACCCCCGCCCACTAGCGGCTGCGCTGCGGGCTTTCGCCGCGGCTAGTCGGCAGCGGCTTGCCCGAGCCACTCCAGGGCCGCGCCTTCGTCCAGAAAAGTTTGCACCAGGTACGGCTGGTCGAGGGCCATGATGCGGGCGTTGGCCAATTCCAGGGCAGGGTTGTCGAAGATGGCCTCGTAGCGCAGGGGCGACAGCAGGTAAGCCAGGTGCAGGCGGCGCGGGGCCAGCTGGGCGCTGGCGGCGGGCAGCCACTCCTGGGCAAACCAGCGGGCCACTTCGGGGTCGGGGTAGGGGCGGCGGCGCACGTCGAGCAGCCAGCGGCTGGCCGGTGCGTGGGCGCGGGCCGCCGAGAGCACGGCCGCGTACAGCGCCTGCACGTCGGCGGCCTCGGGCACGTCGCGCAGCCAACGAATAACCAGCACGTCCAGGTCGGGGCGGTAGTCGAGGGTGATGGTATCGGGCGGAAGCAGCGACGGCATGGCGGGCAAAGGTAGCCCGGTTGGTAGGCGCAGGGCATCAGTACCGCCGCACACTGGCGTCCACGCGCTGGCTCCAAGCGTCGGTGCCGCCGCGCAGGTTGAGGAGGTTGTCGTAGCCCAGGCGCTGTTGCAAGTACATTAGTGCCTGGGCCGAGCGCACACCGTGGTGGCAAATGAGCACCACGGGGCCGTGGCGGCGGATTTCGGCGGCCCGGGCGGGCAGCTCGCCCAAGGGCAGGTGCAGGCTGCGGGGCAGGTGACCGAAGTCAAATTCCACGTCCTCGCGCACGTCCACCAGCTGGATGTCCTCGCCGGCCAGCAGGCGGGTGTGCAGGGCTTCGGGGGTGAGGTCGGACAGCATGAAGGCGGGGGGCGAGCGAGCCACAAAAGTAGCGCCCGTTACTTTGTGGCCTTTTCGCACCTGGCTCCCCGAATGTTTCTACTGTTGATTTTTGCCTTCACCGACGTGCCCGCCCAGGTGCTGGCTGCCCTCCGCGCCACCACGGCCCTGGAGTGGGTGGCGGTGGGCACGGGCTTCGCCTGCGTGTGGCTGGCCGCCCGCGAGTCGCTCTGGAATTTCCCGGTGGCCATTGTCAGCTGCGGGCTCTACATCCTCATCTACCACCAAATCCACCTCTACTCCGACCGTAATTTGCAGGGCTTTTTCATCGCGCTCAGCGCGTACGGCTGGTACGAGTGGCTCTACGGCGGGCGGCACCGCACGCCGCGGCCCGTGAGCCGCACCCCGGCCCGCGAGTGGCTGCTCACCGGCTTATTTGCCGCAGCCTACACCGCTGGCTTCGGCTACTACCTGCAACACCAAACCGACGCTGCTTTTCCCTACCTCGACAGCCTGACCACCGGCGTGAGCCTGGTAGCGCAGTTCCTGCTGATGCGCAAGCGCCTCGAAAACTGGCTGCTCTGGGTGGCTGTCGATGCCGTGTACGTGCCCATTTTGTGGGTGAAGGGCCTGTATCCCACCAGCTTGCTGTACGTGCTTTACCTGGGGCTAGCCGCCTACGGCTACTGGCAGTGGCGGGGGAGCGCGGTGGCGGAACGCTAAACTTTAGCCAGCGCGGCTAGCTGCTTACCACCAACCTATTCCATGCGCATCTCCCTCACCGGCCCCGAAGCCACCGGCAAAAGCACCCTGGCCGCCCAGCTCGCGGCCCACTTTGGCGCGGGCTTCGTGCCCGAATACGCCCGTGCGTACCTCGCCCAGCACGGCCCGGCCTACACCCTGCCCGACCTCGAAAACATCGCCCACGGCCAGCTCGCCGCCGAAGATGCCGCGGCTATCCAGCACCCCGACCTGCTGTTCTGCGACACCGACCTTACCGTCATCAAAATATGGACTGAAAATACCTTTGGCCCCTGCCCGCAGTGGATTGAAGACGCGCTGCGCCGCCCGCGCTACGCCCTTACCCTGCTGCTGGCCCCCGACCTGTCCTGGGTGCCCGACCCCCTGCGCGAACACCCCAACCCGGCCGACCGCTGGCGGTTTTACGGGCAATACCGCCAAACATTGCAAGCGCTGGGCTGGCCCTTTGTTGAAATCAGCGGCGCGGGCGACGTACGGCTGGCGCAGGCCATAACGGCCGTGACTGAGCAAATTTCCGAAGACTTTACCCGACCACGGCCCCACTCAAATCAATAAAACTGTCCGCCCTTATGTACTCTAAAGCCGAAGTCACCCAGCTCCGCCAAGCGTTTTGGACGACGCTGGGCCAATACCTGGCCCCCATCCCCAACGCCGAGGGCGAAACCACGAACTGGATAAACTACAAAACCGGCCTCAAACACGTCTATTTCCGAATGCAGGCCGACCAACGCCACGCCCGCATCGCCATCGAGCTAACCCACCCCGACGCCGGCATCCGCGAGCTGTTTTTCGAGCAGTTTCAGGAGCTGCGCGGCCTGCTGCACGAGGTGCTGGGGGAGGAGTGGACCTGGGAGCCCACCGCCACCGACGAGCACGGGCAAGCTCTGGCTCGCATCGGTACCGAGCTGTACCCGGCCAACATCTTCGACCGCAACGCCTGGCCCGCGCTTATTTCTTTTTTCAAGCCCCGCCTGCTGGCGCTCGATGCGTTCTGGACCGATGCGCAGTGGAGCTTTGAGGGATTGAAGTAACGCGAGGAACTTCGCTGCGCTCGTCGCAGAAAAAGAGTTTCGCGTTACCTCCCGCCACCCAAAATCCGGTACATATTCACCGACGCATTCAATTGCTGCATCTTCGTTTCAATCAGGTCGAATTTTGACTCCAACGCCTCGCGTTGCGTGAATAGCACCTCGGTGTACTCGGCCCGCGCCGAGCGAAAGAGGCTGTTGGAAATGTCCACCGACTGGTTGAGGGCCGCTACTTCCCTGGCTTTGGCGTCGTAGCTTTTGGCGAGGTTGCTGATGTTCGAGAGCTGGTTGGCCACTTCGATGTAAGCGTTGAGGACGGTTTTCTCGTAGCGGTACACGGCCTGGGTTTGCAGGGCGTTAGCATTAAGGTACAGGGCTTTGATGCCATTGCGGTTGAAGAGCGGCGCGGCCAGGTCGGCCCCCAGCCCGTAAAGTACCGACTGCGGCGTGGAGGCCAGCAGGCCGGGCGTGAAGGCGGCTAGGCCCACGGCCCCGTTGAGGCGCAGTTGCGGGTAAAAATTAGCGCGGGCCACCTGCACGTCGATTTTGGCGGCGGCCAGCTGCTGCTCGGCCTGCCGCACGTCGGGACGGTTGGCCAGTAGCTGTGCAGGTTGCCCAGTGGCTACGGCCGGCGGCAGCAGGTCATTAAATGCCTGGGCGTTGCGAGCCACGGGTTGCGGGTAGCGGCCGGCCAGGTAATTCAGCCGGTTCTCGGTCTCAACGATGCTTTGCTCCAGCTTGAATTGCAGGGCGCGGCTGTGCTGCACCTGCGCCTCGAAGCGCTTCACGGCCAGCTCGGTGGTGCGGGCTGCCTCCTTTTGCAGCTTCACCAACTCCAGGGCATTGGTCTGGATACCAATGTTCTGCTTCACGATGGCCAACTGGTTGTCAAGCGCCAGCAGCTCGTAGTACGAGTTGGCAATTTCGGCAATTAGGTTGGTAGTCAAAAAGTTTTTGCCCTCCACGGTGGCCAGGTAGCGCAGGGCGGCGGCTTTGCGGGCGTTGCGCAGCTTGTGCCAGATGTCCACTTCCCAACTGGCAAACGCCCCGAGCTGGAAGTTGGTCAGCGGGTCGGGGGTACGGCGACCTTCTTTGATGTCAATCTGCTCTTCGGTGGCACCTTGCAGGGTGTAGCGGCCCACTTTTTCGGCGTCGGCGCGGGCACCCAGGCTCACGAAGGGCAGGTACTCGCCCTGCCGGGCGCGGATTTCGTTGCGCGCCACTTCTATTTCCTGCAAGGCGATGTTCAGCTCTTGGTTGCGTTGCAGGGCGCTGGCAATCAGGGTTTGTAGGTTAGGGTCGGTAAAAAACTGCTGCCACGACAGGCGGGCCGCGTTGGTGCTGTCGGTGGTAGCAGGTGCGGAGGGGGCGTAGCTGGCCGGTACGGCGCGGCTCTCGGTTTTCACCGCCAGCTCGGGCGTTTTGCAGGCAGTGGCCGCCAGGGCCATGGTGATGGCGGCGAGAATGTTATAATGAAATTTGCTGGGCATAGAGGGTGTGATAAGAGGGATGGGATTGGTTTGCAAGGCCCAACCTCAAGCGTAAGGCTCCATTTCTTCCAGTTTCACGCGGGGCTCTACGCCCTCGAATATCGGCGACTCGTTTTCGTCCTGAATCAGCTTTTTATCGCCGGCCAGCGTGCCGAAGAAATAGTACAGGCCCGGAATAATAATCACCCCGAACACCGTCCCAAACAGCATCCCGCCGAGCGCCGACGAGCCGATGGTACGGTTGCCAATGGCCCCCGCCCCCGTCGCCACCACCAGCGGAATAAGCCCCGCCATGAAGGCAAACGACGTCATCAGAATGGGCCGAAAACGCACTTTGGCGCCCTCAATGGCCGCATCGCGGACCGACATGCCTTCCTCGTGTTTCAAGGCCGCGAATTCCACAATCAGCACCGCGTTTTTGCCCAGCAAACCCACGAGCATTACCAGTCCGACCTGTGCGTAAATGTCGTTGGCGAGGCCGAAGATTTTGATGAACAGGAACGACCCGAACACGCCCGCCACCAGCGAGAAAATCACGGCCAGCGGCAGCAGGAAGCTCTCGTACTGCGCCGCCAGCACCAGGTACACGAACACCAGCACCACCAGGAAAAT
>JANXUO010000403.1 GCA_025356245.1 Hymenobacter sp. | reverse complement strand
GTGCGGGTAAAAACCGTGGAAGTACGCCCCGAAGAAACCAAGGAAGCGCTGGCTACGGGCCGGCCGAAGGCCGAGGGGAAGTGGGAGAAATAGACCGACCGCAGCACCAGACAATATGGGACGGATTGCAACCGTTGGCGGCCCATTTGCCTCCAGCGGTAGTATTATTGCGGACGTTTTTCTGTGCTCATCCCCTTGTTTTAACCTTCAAATGCGTATTTCTTCTCTGTTGATGCCCTTGCTGGGGGTGGGCCTTCTGGCGGGTACTGCTGCTGCCCAAACGCGGCCCGTGTTGCCCGACCAGCCCGTTGCCCCGGCACCAACCGCTACGCCGCCGCCCGCCGCCCCGGCACCAACCCCGGCCGAAGACTACCGCCTCGGCCACATCTACCGTCTCGAAACCAGTACCGGCAGCGCCTACGTGGGCACGCTCATCAGCCTGAGCCTGGATGCGCTGGAGTTGGAAACCAAAGACCTGGGCCGCATCACGGTGCCTCGCGCCAACATCCGCCGCAGCACCGACGAAACCACCGGGGCCGGGGCGGTAGCCGGGGCCGTGGGCATCGCAGCCCGCCCCGGTTACTACGACATCGGCAATGGCAACCGCCTCTTTTTCGCGCCCACCGGCCGGGGCCTGCGCCGGGGCGAAGGCGACTTGCAAACGGTAAACCTGTTTCTGGTAGGGGCCAACTACGGCATCACCAACAATTTCTCGCTCGGCGGTTACGTGTCGCTTATTCCAGGGCTGGCGCTCAACGAGCAGTTGCTCATTTTCACCCCTAAATTCAGTGCGCCTGTCGGTCCTAAAGTCAGCGTGGGTTTGGGGGCGCTCTACCTCAACGTGCCCTTCAACGGCAACAGCAGCGGCGGCGCGGGCATCGTGTACGGAGCCCTCACCTACGGCAGCGCGGCCGACAACCTGACGTTTGGCCTGGGCTACGGTTTCTTCCAGGGCAACGTCGGTTCCACGCCCGTGCTGCAAATTGGCGGGCAGAAGCGCATTTCGCGGCGCATTTCGCTCGTCAGCGAAAACTACATCATTGCCAATTCGAAAGCGGGCATGGGCGGCCTCTACGGAGTCAAAATCAACTGGCGGCGCACCAGCCTGGGCCTTGGTGCGGCCTACCTGTACAGCTTTCCCTACACCGAAACCAGCACTAATTATAACTATTACACCAACCAGACTTACACCGAAACCCGCCGGGTTGGTGGCCAGTTTGGCACCACCTACATCCTGCCCGTTTACGTTGATTTCAACTTTCGTTTCGGCAAAGGCTCCAAGTAACGCTGCGCTGAATAAAGAATGATGGGTGAAGAATGAAATGAGGAATGAAGAGTTCAGGTTTGCCCTGCCAATTCCTCATTCCTCATTAAGCGCAGCGTTACTGCTTCACCGCCAGCTGCCCGCAGGCCGCGTCAATGTCTTTGCCCCGGCTGCGGCGGATGTTGGTTTGTACTCCCCGGTCGGTCAGAAACTTGTGGAAGGCCGTGATTTTATCATCGTCCGCGTTTTGGTAACTGGCGTTTTCGATGGGATTGTATTCAATCAGGTTGACTTTGCAGGGCAGCCACTTGCTGATTTTGAAAAGCTCGGCCGCATCGTCCAGCCCGTCGTTGAAGCCGTCGAACACGATGTATTCGTAGGTGACTTTGCGGCCCGTTTTTTCGTGGTAATACTGCAAAGCTTCCTTCAGCGCGGCTAGCGAGTTGGCCTCGTTGATGGGCATTATTTCGTTGCGCTTGGCGTCGGTGGGCGCGTGCAGGCTCAGGGCGAGGTTGGTTTTGAGGTCGTCGTCGGCCAGCTTTTTTATCATCTTCGCGATGCCGGCGGTGCTGATGGTGATGCGGCGCGGGGCCATGTTCAGCCCATCCACTGCCGTGATGCGGCGCACGCTTTCCACCACGTTGGCGTAGTTCAGCAGCGGCTCGCCCATGCCCATGTACACAATGTTGGTGAGCGGGGTGCCGTATTGGGCCTCGCACTGCTCACGAATGCGGACTACCTGGTCGTAAATCTCGGCCGCGTCGAGGTTGCGCTTGCGGTCCATGTAGCCGGTGGCGCAAAACTTGCACGTGAGCGAGCAGCCCACCTGGCTGCTGATGCAGGCCGTCATCCGCAAATCGTGGGGGATGAGGACGCCCTCCACAATATTGCCGTCGTGCAGCCGAAAGGCCGATTTGAGGGTGCCGTCGTTGCTGAGCTGCTGGCTCTGAACGGTTACGCCGTTTATCACGAAGTGCGCCGCCAGCAGCTCGCGGGTGGCTAGGCTCAGGTTGTTCATCGCCTCAAACGAGCTGGCGGTATTCTTCCACAGCCATTCCAGCACCTGCTTGGCGCGGAAGGGCTTTTCGCCGTGGGCCACCAGAAACCCCTTCAGCTCCTCAGCCGAAAGCTTGCGGATATCTTTTTTGGCGGGAATGGCAGGGGCAATGGGCAGTTCTAGCAGCATAGCGCAAAGATACAATCGCTGAGAAGGTTGGGTTCCTGGGCTAGGCCGCTGCCACCCGCATCGCCAGCGCCTCGGGCAGCCCGCGCAGCTTGCGGGTGTTGTAGTCGAAGCATAGCATCCCGGTTTTGGCCAGCGCCACCAAGCGCTCATGCTGGTTTTGTACGCGGTACACGATATCGAAACCGTACTTGTGCACGTCGTGGGCGGCCATCTCGATGCGCAGCACGTCGCCGTGAAAGCCCTCACCTTTGTACTCGATGGCCACGTCGGCCATGATGAAGCCGAGCCGGGTGGTGGGGTCAAACTCCGGCTCGCCGAGGTGGGCCAGAAATTGCACCCGCGCCTCGTGCAGCAGGCCCAGCAGGGCATCGTTGCCGAGGTGCGCGCCGTAGTTGAGGTCGGTGATGCGGATGGGTACGCCTACGGCGAAGGAAAAA
>JANXUO010000390.1 GCA_025356245.1 Hymenobacter sp. | reverse complement strand
TGGAGACACAAGGACTGGTCGCACGGGGAAGAAATATCTCGTCGTATCGAATGGTGGCCTGCCAGAACTTCTCGGCCACGGTTTCCAGCAGCAGGGCCGAAGTCCATATTTTCTGCCGCCGTTGCAAGCACTCATCAATCAGGCGATGGCGCAGGCCAGCATTTTTGGTGACGGGCATAAAATAATTGAGAAAGTTTTTTGCGAATGCAGCTAGGCTGCATTCGCGGGCCGTTGGTTTGCAGCATGAACGAAACGCCAAACAATCCGCAGCCCGTGGCATCGCCTGTTTCTGCTGCCGCTGCAGTGGCTTGTCCGCGTTGCCAAGGTACGGGGCGTTTGCTCCGGTACGACCACATCCAGGGCGGCATCTGCTTCCGCTGCCGGGGCAATGGCCAGCAACTGGCGCTTTCGCAAGCCGCCACGCCGGTTCCGCGCATTACGCCCGTAGCGCCTACTCCGCTGGGCATTACGCTGCCGGCTGGCCAACTGGCCGACCTCCGGGCAAGCAGCCGCTCCTTTGAAGACTGCAAAGACCTGCCCACGGTGCTGCTGCCGTTTGAGAAGCTGTGCAAAGGCCGCCTGACCGCTTCCCAATGGCTGTTTCTGCTTTATCTGTATCTGGGCGAAGCGGTTGCGCCCATGTTCAGCGCTTACATGAAGCACGTTGGCCTGTGGACGCGGGCGGAGCTTAAAGACCTGCACGACCGGGGCTATTTTCTCCGCACCAGCCCCGACGGGCCGCTCAGTCGCAACAACGCGGCGGTAACCGAGCGGTTCACCGACCTCTACCACGGCGTGGAAATTGATGTTTTATACGCCTGAAAAAATATTTTACCAAGCCCAACCCAATGCAGATAGGCTGCATTGCGGCCCCGCACCTTTGTCCCGAAATCAACGCTCCGCCTATGCACTTCTACTCCCTCGACACCACCATCGGCTTCGGCCAGCACCAGGGCCAAACGCTGCGGGAAGTGCTGGACATCAACCCCAACTACCTCAACTTCTGCGTTCAGGCACTCGACCACTTTGCCGTGCGACGGGCTGATGTGGAAGCCTGGCAGCAAGAAATGCCGGAGTTGGCTATTAAAATGAGCGCGGCAGCGTGGGCCAGCATTGATGAGAAAGAAGCCATCCTGGATGCACGCGAGGCGGAGGAAGATGACCACGACGACGGCGATACGTACAGCGCCCGCGATGCCGAACGCGACACCTTCGACGCCCTCACCGATGGGCAGGAAGGCGACTACGACGACTTTTTTGACCGGGGCGGCGACATGGACAGCCTCCGCGACGGTTTGGGCTGGTAGCGCCCCACATTGCCAGCTACCACGTAGCTTGCGCCCCTGATTGAAAAACCCCGGCCGCCGAACTGCGGCGGCCGCTCGCTCTTTGAAAGTACCTGCGTCTGGGCTTTTGACCCCGTGCGGCGTTGCGCCGCGCCCGTTCTTAACAACGGCAGTAATGACCGTCAACTTAATTGATTAATTTGATTTAATTGATTAATTGACATTATCATTTCTTCATCAAACTTTACAGCTGTAATTTTTGAATTAATATTTAGCTTTTAAGTATTAGACGAGAAAACACCCGGCAGGTACTTTCTTCGAGCAACCAATTCATCCCAATGTCTGACCAATCTTCTCCTGAACCTAATGACAACCCCTCTGAAAAGTTGGAGGGCACGGCAGGGGAGGGAAATTTGATGTTGGGTTTTAGCTTCAAAACCGGCCCCACGGTAGAAGAAGTATTGGAGCGCCGCCGCTTGCGAAAGCGCGATGCCGATTTAGCGGCTGTTACCGAATTTGCGGGCTTGGCTGAGTTGTTCAGTACAACTACCAATGCCGCCGACCTCGCCGCCGTCCTCAACGCCGCCCTGCACCTCGACGTGGCCGAGAACCCGCGCCACAAGGCCAAACCCATCAGCTACAAGCTGCTCAACTACTACGCCTTCCACAAGGCCGAAACCCGCTACCGCACGTTCGCCATCCCGAAGAAAACGCCCGGCGAAACCCGCACCATCAAAGCGCCCGACCACGGCCTGTTGCGGCTGCAACGGCTGCTACTCGCTTGCCTCACGGCCGCCTTCACCACCTGCGACGACGCGGCCCACGGCTTCGTGCCCGGCCGCAGCGTGCTCACCAACGCCCGGCCCCACGCGGGCCGCCGCTTCGTATTGAACCTCGACTTGCAGGACTTCTTCCCCAGCACCTCGGTGCAACGGGTGGTAACGGTGCTGCAACTGCCGCCCTTCGCGCTGCAAAAGCCCGTGGCCCACCTCGTGGCCAGCCTCTGCTGCGACGGCGGTAGCCTGCCCCAGGGCGCGCCCACCTCGCCCCTGCTCACCAATGCCGTGTGCCAGCGCCTCGACCGCCGCCTGCGCCAGCTTGCCCAACGGCACCGCTGCACCTACACCCGCTACGCCGACGACCTCACCTTTTCCAGCAACCGCCCGGCGTTTCAAGCCCCGTTTCACGCCGAGCTAAACGCCATTCTCACCGCCGAAGGCTACCAGCAAAACCCCAAAAAGCAGAGGCTCCAAACGCCGCAGCAGCGGCAGGAAGTAACGGGCGTGGTGGTGAACGAGCGCCCCAACGTGCCCCGCGAATACGTGCGGCAAATCCGGGCCATGCTGCACAATTGGGAAACGAAAGGCTATGAAGCCGCGAGTGCTACCTTGCGACAGCATTACGGCAACAGCAAGGCCCACGCCCGACACAAGGGCAAGGTGCCGAAGCTGGAGCGGGTGCTGGCAGGGAAAATTGCGTATTTGGGGATGGTGCGGGGGAAAGACGAGCAATACAACAAGTTACCTGGGATGACCACAGTTTTGCGGCCCTCGCGTTGGTGCGAACCGACTTGACGCTGGCATTTGCCAACGATTCGCCCGCTGCCATTCGGGCGCTCAATCTGTATTTGGCCCCGCTGGTGGTGAGGCGAGATATTTCCCTTAACGAATTACAAAAAAAAGCGGCGCAGCACGACGACCGGCCCGCCATTATTTCGGGGCCAGCCGGGTGCGGTAAAAGCGTGGTCGTAACAGAACGCATCCTCAATTTAATAAAAACCCGCAACTACGACCCCAAACTGCAAATTTTACTTTGCTCCTTCAACAAAGCTCTCATTGTCACACTTGTGCAATGGATGCGCGATTTACTAGACGAGGAGCGTTGCTTCGCTACACTTGACGGGTTTCGCTTCAAGGGCTCCAATCTGCGGAATATTACGTGTCTGTGGTTCGACGTATTGCCCACCCGGCTAGTGCTTAGTCAGGGAAGTTATTCAACAAAATGAGGGCGCAGGCGTTGAAGCTCTATGGCCCGTTCCCTCACTCCCTTTACCCTGCCGGCTGCTGACCAGTCCGCCCTCGAAA
>JANXUO010000375.1 GCA_025356245.1 Hymenobacter sp. | reverse complement strand
CCGCCCACCACGCCCGAAACAATGCCCGCCAGCAGCGGCGCCCCCGAGGCCAGCGCCACCCCCAGGCACAACGGCAACGCCACCAAAAAAACCACCATGCTGACCGGGAGGTCTTGTTTCAGTGTTTTGAGCATGGAGGAGAAACGTGAATTTTTGGTTGTCCGGATTGGCTGGCCCAAAGGTCGTTCGTCAAGTCCTCATGTAAGCGGCGGGGTTGCCGCCCTTGTACCGTGAAGCTCTTACGTATGCTGAATAATAGCGTAGTAGAGCGGCATTCCGAGCGTGATGTTGAAGGGAAACGTCACGCCCAGGGCCATGGGCAGGTAGAGGCCGGGGTCGGCCTGGGGGGCGGCCAGGCGCATGGCGGCGGGCACGGCAATGTAGGAAGCGCTGGCCGCCAGCACGGCGAGGATGAAGCGGTTGCCGGGCTCGGCCGTCACGAGCGCGCTGGCCAGGGCCACCACGCAGCCGTTGAGGGCGGGAATGACCAGGGCCAGAACCGTCAGAAACAGCCCGTAGCGCCGGAAGGCCACGAAACGCCGCGCCGTCACCATGCCCATATCCAGCAGGAACAACGCCAGGAAGCCCTTGAAAATGTCGGTCGTGAAAGGCTTGATGCCCTCGGCCTGCTTGGTGTCGGCGATGAGGCCGATGAGCAGGCTGCCCAAAATGAGCAGCACGCTGCCGTTGGTGAGCGAGTGCCGCACCGTGGCCCCGAGCGAAGTACCGCCGCTGGCCGGGTCGTAGCGTTGCAGCAGCACCACGCCCACAATGATGGCCGGGGCCTCCATCAGGGCCATTACGGCCACCATGTGGCCGCCAAAAGGCACTTTCTGGGCCTCCAAAAACGCGGCGGCGGCCACAAACGTGACGGCGCTCACCGAGCCGTAGGCTGCCGCCACCGCCCCGGCATCGGCCACGCTGACCCGGCGCTTGACGATGAAAAACACGTACACCGGCACCAGCGCCGCCAGCGCCAGCCCGAACAAAATGGAATACCCGATTTCGGCCGTAAATGCCTCGTGGGCCAGCTCCTGCCCGCCCTTGAACCCAATGGAAAACAGCAGGTAAAGGGAGATGAACTTGCTCGTCGATTCGGGGATGGCCAGGTCGCTGCGCACAGCCGTGGCGATGATGCCAAGGGCAAAAAACAGCAGCGTGGGGTTGGTGAGGTTGGCCAGGAGTACGTGGGTATCCATGCGGGGGCGGGGGTTGGTGAGGCCGCAAAGAACGCACAGCCCGGCTTACTGGCCGGACCATCAGCCGGGGCGCACCCGGCAACAACCCAACCGCCCCGCCGCTGCTCTTACTGCAACATCACCTTCTGCGTCACCGTCTTGCCGTTGGCCAGCAGCCGCACGAAGTATAGCCCCCCGGCTTTGCCCGCCAGGTTGAGTTGCTGGTTCGAGCGCCCGGCCGGGATGCCTTCGAGCCGTTGCACCTCGCGGCCCATGTAGTCCGACACCACCACCACGGCCCCGGCTTCGCCCGTTACGGCCGTGCTCAGTTGCACGAGGCCGTCGGTGGGGTTGGGGCTGAGGGCCAGCTCGTCGGCCATCACGGCCGGGCCGGCCGTCCCGGCGGTGCCGCCGGGCTTGCCGCCCCGGTAGGCCACGGGGTTGTAGTACGAGGTGTTGGAATTGTAGGAACACGGCCCAACGAAGGGTTCAATAAGGGCCGGGCCGCCTTGCCGCCAGGCTTGCAGGGGCGTGGCGGCTGCGAAGTTGGTGCCGGGGGCTACGGAGAAGCCAGGGCCGAGGGCAACGCCTGTAGTGGATAGGAACAGGCTGCGGTCGGCAGTGTTGGGATGGTTGAGGGTTACGCTTCCGCTCGTTGGGTTGAAAGGGGTTTGGCCAGCGGAAATCGCCGTTAGGGACGATACGATGAGGGGAGATGAATAATTTCCGGCAGGAATCAGGTAAGGGGCGGTGGAGGTGAAGTCAGGATACGGAACGGCTGTACCTGGATTGACAATTGGCACCACCAAGGCCGATGCCAAGTTGGTGAACGGGGCCTCGCCGGTTGTAACCGCAACTCTGTCGTCTGGAGTCAGAAAAGTTGCAAACCGGGGATTGGAGGCAACGGCTGTGACGTTGGACTGAATCGCGTAGTCTTGAACAAAGAATACGGGTGGAGCATCGGCGGCGGCATCCTTGCGCTGTAACACCGCTTTGATGCGTATGTACACCTTAGAGCCGTTTCGAGCAGTCAAGGCAGTATTTTTAAAAATTCCGAGGTCAACAAAAGGAGTAGCATAAGTGACCAAACTATCGGTGGCCGCAATCACTTCTATCTCCCCTGAATAGACTTGTCGCAAGGTAAGATTGGGCAGAGGGGTTGGATAATTGAGGCGGTTAAACTCGCTCTGCTTGAAAACTGCCGTGGGAGTTTCAGCAACGATTGCCGCCTGCACTGATTGGATGTTCAGACCAGCAGCATCGTTGTAAACCGCAACTAAGTCGTTGGTCACCTGAAAACTGTTGAATCCCTGAATGAGGCTGGTGTAAATCATTTGATGGTCAATTCTCGTCCCTATCGGGTTTCGACCGTTATAAACACCAAAACGGTACAAGGCCAATTGCGGCGTGTTTTTGAGGTTGAATATACCCAATGGGCAATCGTAGTAAGGCTGATTGCCGCCGTCCATTTGCACGGTGGAGCCAGGGTAGAAGTGCTGCCCGCCCGGTATTTGCATCGTGAAGCTTGTGTAAGGGGCAATGGTTGAGATGGACCCTTTCAGCGACAGCGTACCCGTTGACACCGTGGGAATGAATTCAGCGGGGGCAGGGGTAGCAGATTCGTCAGGCCACAAAACACCGATGACCGTGCTGATAAGGCCGAACGCTGAACCCAACGAACCGGCAATGCCCGAGATTTTTTTCAACAGGCCACCTGAGCTACTGCTGCTGGCAACAGCAGTTTTTAGGTCGGCCTGTTGAGTTTGCACGACTGGTAGCGGAACCGTAGCTGCGGTTCTGTCGGCTTTAGTCGTGAAGTTGCTCTTGAATTTCGTCAAGTCTTCGTAATTGAAGGCCGTGAGGACTTTCTGGCCGTCGGCAAAAAAATTGCTCAGGCCCGATGACGTTCCGGCGGAGGCAGCCGCACCGCCGACACCATAGCCGCCATTTTGCACATCTTGGGCAGTTTTGAAATTGAGCGCACCGTCAAGCCGAACCGTACTGCTGGTAACGGCCGAAACCGAAAACTGTAAGCTCGTGCTGCTGTAGCGGGCGTTGCCAGCATAGGAATCGAAACCGGCCTGAAAATCGCCGTACACCCACCCTTCCCTGCCCGAAAACACGGGCACGTAACTAACAAATTCACTGCTGAGACTTTGATTTTGCAGGTAATAATCCTGACTTTGAGTCAGGGGCTGCGAGAGCGCCAAGATGCCCGAATTGCGGCCCCCATTGGCTGACGTGTGGGACATGGTAATGGTCATACCTTTGGTAAAGGGTGCCACGTCATGAATGTAGAAAAAAGCCCTTATGATGCCGCTATATTTATTGTAAAGAATAAAATGAGCGGTTTTGACGGGCTGACGGCCGCCCATGTTCATTCGCAGCAACTCCCATCCTTTAGCTTTTGTGTAATCACGCGCCACGTTGATTTTATCAACTGCCCCGTTTTGGAAACTGAACCACGGAGCACCGACGGGGAGCTTCACTGTGGCATCTCTCGTCAGCACCACGGTCCAAGTGGCGCAGTAGTTTGGGTCATTAGTTGGTATGGTCCAGTCCCAATCAGCGAAATTGGTAATCATCGGGCCGTTATAACCCGTGCAGTTGGGCTGGGCCGCCACGTCCCCGTTGCTGCACAGGTACAGGCTGCAGACCAGTGCGGCCCGTACCAAAACCGCCGTTATTGGGGCTGAGCGCGTGAAGTAAGCCAATGCTTTTTCGGAGAGTGAGTAGAAATTGTTCATGCGAAATTTTGGTTAGGAAGCCAACGCTTCGGTTAAGTAGTTTGGCTTAAATAATCGTCATTAGCAGGCAGGGTGCCGAGCCGAGCAAAATCTAAGCGGCTCACTTGTGTTGATGCCCTCATCGAAGGCCCTATCATACCATGCGAGGCGCTTCGGCTGCGTTCAGCAGAACACTCAAATCGGTGTCGATTATTTAGCCCTACCTGCTTACTGAATGACAAAGCGGCGGACCTGCTCCCCCGACCGGACGAAATACACCCCGCTCCCCAAGCTAGCGGGCAGCAGTAGCTCGACGGTTCCGGCTACCGGCGTTGGGCCAGCCAAAACCAACCGCCCCAGCACGTCGCGCACCTCGACTGGCTGCCGGGTAAGTAGCCCCGACACTCGTACCGCCTCGCCACTACGGGCCGGGTTGGGCCAAAGCGTCAGGGCCGGAACGCTGCGCGCGGAGGCTGCTGAAAGTGGCCCCACAGCCAGGGAGGCCAGGAAGCCGGTATCGGCGTTGGGGTTGCCCGCAAAGCCTTGATTGCCGAAGATGACCAGGCTGCTCAGGGTGCTGCCCGCCAGCGTCAGGTTCCCATTGGGGCGCAGCCACGCGCTCGTTGCCTTGTCGTCGCCGATACCCCCGGCCTGCATAGCCCACAGGTAGGCCCCGGTGGGGCTTATTTTGCTTACCATCAAGTCCTGGTCGCCGGCGGTACTCAGTAGAGTGCTGCCAAAGGTGGCCTGGTAGCTGCAACTGCCTACGGCGTAGGTGTTGCCCGCCGCATCCAGGGCCAGGTCGTAACCGTAGTCGTCGCCCGGCCCGCCGCCTTGCACCACCCACTGCCAGGTACCGGCGGGCGTGAGCGTGGCCACGAAGGCATTGAACGTGCCCCTATTGGAATGCGACAGGGTGATAGCGGGTCCAAAAACCGGCCGTGCGCTCATAAAATAACCCACAACGTGTACGATGCCCTGGGCATCGACAGCGATGCGCTGGCCAACGTCGGGAGTGACACCTCCCCCACTGGCTGCCCACTGAAAGACCCCAGACGGGCTGACCTTGGCTACTACGATGTCTTCATCCCCAACGATGGTTACGCTGGCCGTGCCAAACCTGGCAACATCGCCAAAAGCACCCCTGACACAGCCCGTAATATAGGTGCTACCGTTAGCATCAAGTGCGATGCCGAAGGCATCGTCGCCCTGGTTGCCACCACCACCGGTGGCCCACAAAAACGCACCTGCCGAACTCAGCTTTGCAACAAAAATATTCTCTGCATTATTGTTGCTGGTCAGCCTGAAAGGGCCAAAATCTGCCGTGCTGAAAGTAGCGGTATACCTGCCGCACACGTAGCTGTTACCTGCGGTATCTACCACAATACCATAGCCACTGCCACCTGAGTTGCCACCGGCCCGCACGGCCCACAAAAAAGTTCCGGCGGGGTCTAGCTTGGCCATGAATGCGTTGCCCGCAGGTGGATAATTTGTACTTGTGCTTGTTAAATTGAACGGGCCAAAGGCAGTGGTATCTTTAAAATTCCCTGTGATAAATACGTTACCGCTTACATCAACGGCAATGCCATTGCCACTCGCACGGCCCACCCGCACGGCCCACACCACGGCCCCCGCAGGGCCGAGCTTGGCCACGAACATATTAGGACCAGGGCCTTGCAGTACAAAAGAGCCAAAAGTGGCGCGGTCGTAAAAAAAGCCCGTCACGTAACTGTTGCCCGCCGCGTCTTGCACGGTTTGGGCGATGCGGAGGCCGCTGCCAAAGCCAACGGTACCCTCGCCGCACACCCCGGCATACGTAAACGCAGGCAGCGCCTGCCCTTGCGCTAGCAACCGCTCCCACGGGGCCAGCAGTAACGCCGCAAGCAAGGCTAGGGGCCGCGCCGAGGCCAAAAATTGGGCAGCCGTTTTACCAAAAAACAAGGCAGGTTTCATAAGCAGGAACGGATAGGACGTGAAACAGCAGAAACTTTCCGGCGCACTTGTTACAATACGCCGGGCACCTTTCTAATCCTGAGCTGCTTGGGCCGCTTCCAGCCGCGCCACCTTTTTGTTCAACTCAATGAGGTGTAGCGTGAGTTCTTCTACCTTTTTGAGCAGTAGGGTGTTCATCGCGCCCACGTTGATGCCCTCAGCTTCTACGTCGCAGGTGGTAGGCACTTCGGGCAGGTGCCGGTTGGTGCGCACGTAGGCTTCCAACTCCGGCAACGGCATGGGGCGGTATTCGTCGGCGAAGACGTAGTCGGCCCAGTTGGTGGCGTTGTCGGCCAGAATGTAAAGAGAGGTGGCGGTAAGCTTGCCGTACACTGAAAGACGGTAGTCGGCGTGGATGCCAAGGGACTCCTTGGGGCCAATGCGTAGCTGTCCGTTTTGGTTGAGTATCATCCGTACCCTGCCCGGCATGGTGGCATCCTGAAAGGTTTGACCCGTCGGGTTCGGCCCGGTGCCTGGCTGAGAAGTGGGGGCCGTCAGAAACTGTAACGTACCGCCAATGCCGCCAATGATGGCAGCAGCCCCGTTGTTTGACCCGTCCGAAAATGTGGCCCAAGGCCCACCCCAAATACCGGCCTTCTTCAAGTTGAAGCCAATGTAACTGCTGCTCCACAGGTTGGTGGAGAAGGCCGCGCCCCAGGAGGCCATGCTGAGGGTATTGTCGTTTTGAACCAGAGTGGTTTGCAACTGACCAAAACTCTTGACAGCACAAATCATTATTAAAATACTAGTAACTAGTATTTTACGAAAAAAAAAAGGGGGGGGGGGGGCCGGGTAAACGCATTAAAATCCGAGGCACTTTTCGCGGTATTCATCCGATAAGGCACAATGGTTTCGTTTTCGATTCAAGCTCATGTTTTCGGGCCGGGCACGCAGCAGGTTCAGGGCAAATTTGCGCACCACGGCGCAGTTG
>JANXUO010000374.1 GCA_025356245.1 Hymenobacter sp. | reverse complement strand
GCGGGAGGCATACGGGCTTAGCTACGAGGTGATTCTCATTGATGATGGCTCGACCGACGACTCGTGGGTGGTGATGGAAGAGCTGGCGGCGACGGATGCCACCTTGCGCGGCATCCGCTTCAACCGCAACTACGGCAAGTCGGCGGCGCTCAACGTGGGCTTTGAGGCGGCGCGGGGGCGCGTGGTGTGCACCATGGATGCCGACCTGCAGGACTCGCCCGAGGAGCTGCCCGAGCTGTACCGCATGATTGTGGAAGACAAATACGACATGGTGAGCGGCTGGAAGCAGAAGCGCTACGACCCGCTGTCGAAAACCATTCCGACCAAGCTGTTTAACGGGGCGACGCGGCTGCTGTCGGGTATTCAGCTGCACGATTTTAACTGCGGGCTGAAGGCGTATAACCAGCGGGTGGTGAAGAGCATCGAGGTCTATGGCGAAATGCACCGCTACATTCCCGTGATTGCCAAGTGGAATGGGTTTTACCGCATTGGCGAGAAGGTGGTGCAGCACCAGGAGCGTAAGTACGGCACCACCAAGTTTGGGCTTGAACGGTTTGTGTACGGCTTTCTGGACTTGGCAAGCATCACGTTTGTAAGTCGGTTTCGGCGGCGGCCGATGCACTTTTTTGGCACGTTGGGTACGCTTTCTTTCCTGCTCGGCCTGCTGCTGACGGGGTGGTTGACGGGCGAAAAAGTGTGGCTGGCGTTTCATAACCTGAAGGCTCGCGCCGTGACCGACCAGCCGCTGTTTTTTATGGCGCTGGTGGCGGTGGTTGTGGGCGTACAGCTGTTTTTGGCGGGTTTTCTGGCTGAAATGGTGCAGCTCAACGGGCCGAAACGCAACGACTACCTGGTGCGCGAGCGGGTGCGCTGATGGCCCGGCCTCCGAGTAGAGGCTGGAATTGGCATTACTATTGTCTTGGCAGAAAAGGACCCGGTTGCGGGAACTTTTTTAACCAACCCTCTTCTGCCCCATTCCCATGAAAAACGCAGCTACTTTTCTGGCCCTGCTTGGCGTGATGGCCTTGCCCGCCTGCACCGTTAATTACTACGGCGTGGGGCCGGGCGGTCCGCGCCGGGGCAACCACTACGACTACCGCGACTCGACCAGCACCACGGTGATTACGCAATCGGGCACGGTGGGGCTGCCGCCGGGCAGCGGCAACGGCAACGGTGGCGTTCGGCCGCCCGTGCGTAACGGGGGCAGCAACGGAGGCAGCCCGCAGCCCACCTACGGCGGTGTGCGCGGCCCCGGCCGCACGGGGAGCACAGCAGCTAGCACCCCGCCCGTCAAAAGCCCGGTTTATGTGGTCGGCGGCATCAAAAGCCCGGCTCCGGCTACTGCGCCCGTCAAAGACCCGGTGTATATTGCCGGGGGCATTAAGGGCCCGTACACACCCCCTACTAAGGCCGACCCAGCACCTGTCCGCCACGGCGGCAGCATCGGCGGGGTGCGCGCGGAACCAGCCGACGAGGAGCCCGTGAAGGACCCACTGTATGGCACAGGCGGTATCAAAGGCCCGCACCCGGTAATCAAAACCGACCCCGCGCTCGCTACCGGCGGCGGCATTGGCGGCGTGCGCAGCGAGCCGGCGGCCGACGAGCAACCCGTGAAAGACCCGCTCTACGGCACGGGCGGCATCAAAGGACCCCACCCGGTGGTGAAAAACGAGCCGGCTCCCACCGGCAGCATCGGCGGCGTACGTAGTGAGCCAGCGGCCGACGAGCAGCCCATCATGGGAGGCCCCGGCAAGGACGACGAGATGGGCAACAAGCCCGCCTTCGTATTTACCAAATCGTCCTGCCTGGGGCCGTGCCCAAGCTACACGGCCACGGTGTGGGCCGATGGCCGGGTGCGCTACAACGGGCAGCTGAACGTACCGCGAATTGGCACGTTTAACCTGCGGATGGCGCCGGCCACGGTGGCCCTGCTGCTGCAACAGGCCAAGGGCGTAGGCTTTACGGAGCTGCGCGACCACTACGCCAGCGGTGCTACCGACATTCCGGCCACGACGCTCACCATCTACCAGGCCAACGGCCGCAGCAAAACCGTGGTGGTAGAAGACAACGCCCCCGAGGAGGTGAATGCTTTGTTTGGCAACGTGGCGGCCGCCGTGAGCAGCGTGGCGGGCGGCAACGCCGAGAACCGGGCCGACGAGAAATAGGGCGCTTCTTCGCCCTCAACACAACCGGGGCACCCGGCCAGCAACGGCCGGGTGCCCTGCGTATTTTTGCGGCTGGCAGCTGAGGTGCACCATTGCACCGTTGCGGGTTGGCAGCGCTTACTTATGAACGTCATTATTATTGGTCCGGCGTATCCGCTGCGGGGCGGGCTGGCGAGCTTCGACGAGCGGCTGGCGCGGGCCTTTGCGGCGGGCGGCGACGCGGTACGGATTGTGACGTTTTCGTTGCAATACCCGGATTTCCTCTTTCCGGGTCAGACGCAGTACAGTACCGGGCCGGCCCCGGTGGGGCTGGACATTGAGGTGAGCCTGAACGCCGTGAACCCGCTCTCGTGGTGGGCGCTGGGGCGGCGGCTGGCGCGGGAGCGGCCCGACGTGGTGGTGTTTCGGTTCTGGCTGCCGGTTATGGGGCCGGCGCTGGGCACGGTGGCCCGGCTGGTGGCCCGCAACGGGCACACCCGCGTTGTGGCCATCACCGACAACGTGATTCCGCACGAGCGGCGGCCGGGCGACGGGCCGCTCACGCGCTACTTCCTCAGTGCCTGCCACGGGTTTGTGACCATGAGCCGCAGCGTGCTGGCCGACCTCGCCCGCCTGGGTTTCGCCGACCGGCCGGCGCTCTACCGGCCGCACCCGCTCTACGATAATTTTGGGCCGGCCAAGCCTAAAACCGAAGCTCTGGCCGCCCTGAACCTCGACCCGGCCTTCGGCCACCTGCTCTTCTTCGGTTTCATCCGCGCCTACAAGGGGCTCGACGTGCTGCTCGAAGCCTTCGCCGACCCGCGTCTGGTGGCGCTGCCCATCAAGCTCATCATCGCCGGGGAGTTTTACGAGGATGCCGCGCCCTACGAGGTCCTCATTCAAAAACACCACCTGGAAAACCGCCTGGTGCGGGCCACTCATTTCATTGCCGACGACGCGGTGGCCGACTATTTTTCGGCCGCCGACCTGGTGGTGCAACCCTACAAGCACGCCACCCAAAGCGGCGTGAGCCAGGTGGCCTACCACTTCGGCCGGCCCATGCTCGTGACCGACGTGGGCGGCCTGGCCGAACTGGTGCCCAACGAAATTGTGGGCTACGTGGTGCTGCCCACCGCCCAGGCCATTGCCGATGCGCTGGTGGACTTTTACGCCAACCAGCGCGAGGAGGAGTTTGCCGCCGGGGTGCGGAGCGAGGCTAGGAAGTTTTCGTGGGAAGTGCTGGTGGCGGCGCTGAAGGAAGTGGCGCGGTAGGGCAGTGGTCGGGCGAATCGCCCGAAGGGCTTCGTCCGGCCACTGCCCGTGGGCGGTCTGGCGTTGGGGCGAGTCTGGTGGTGCGGGTCGTGCGGCGTCCAGCCTAATTGCCCTGCGGTAGTCGTCCGCCCACTGACCTTACCGTGAACTCGACTTCCAACCTGCTGGCAGCTTACTCCGCCAGGGTCGGTCGGCACCTCGGCCCTGGCCTGCCGGGCGGTCAGCGCACCACTTCCAGCCAGCCCTTGCGGGCGGTGCCGTTGGCCGGTTGCAGCAAGTAATAATAAAGCCCGGCGGGCAACCCGGCGGCGTCCCAGTCTTGCTGGTACTGCCCATCGTCGTATACTTGGCGGCCCCAGCGGTTGTACACGTGCAGCGCCCACGGCCCGGCCCCCGCGTTCCGAAAGCGAAATTTGTCGTTCTGGCCATCGCCGTTTGGCGTGATGACGTTGGGCACCACCATTTCGGCCACGGTTACGGCCACGGGCGGCCGCACGGGGCGGGTTTTGTCGTAGCGGGCCACGAAGCTGCCGCGTTGCGTGGTGTTCAGGGTACCGAAGGCCAGGTGCGGGTTCCAGGATTCGCCGGCCAGGGTCAGGGCACCGTTGTGCAAGGCAAGCGTTGGGACACCATCGTAGTCGTAGCCGCCCACGGCCAGCGCCCGGGTCCAGGTGCCGGCCGTGTCGAGCCACGCCACAAAAATGTCGCGGTCGAACGAAGGCGTGGGTGTGGGCAACAGCCAATTGCCGAAACGAGCGGTGCCGTCCCGGAACGTTCCCGTGATTACCGCATTGCCCTGGGCATCGAGCGCCAGTATTTTCCGAAACGCCGCATCCTCCGACCCGGTGCCACTACTTTGCGCCGCCTGGGTCCAGGCACCGGCGCGGCTGAGGCGGGCCACAAACACATCGGTCACTTCGCCAGCCGGTGTGGCGTTAGTCAGGTCAAACCGTCCAAATGATAAGGCTGGACTTTGGAAATAGCCAGCTATCACGGCGTTGCCCTGCGCGTCAAGCACCACATTGTCGGCACTGTCGTTGGATGCCCCACCGGCCCGTGCCGCTTGCGTCCACAGGCCCGCCGGGTTCAGGCGGGCCACGAAGATGTCGCTTCCGCGTAAGCCGTAGTAAGGTGTCCCGTCATTGAGCAGGGTAAAAGGCCCCAGTTGCAGGGCCGCACTGTTGAAAAAGCCCGTTATCACCGCCGTGCCGTCGGCTTCCAGCGCCACGTCTTGGGCGAGGTCGTTGTCGGGGCCACCCAGGCGCACGGCTTGCGTCCAGCGCCCGGCTTGGTCGAGGCGGGCCACAAACGAGTCGTAGCCAACGCTGGCATTGACCAGGGTTGTGGGGCCGAAGCGGCACACCGGTCCCGTGAAGTAGCCCGTCACCACCGCGTTGCCGGCAGCATCGAGCGCCAGCCCGGTCAAGTATTCGTAGCCTGGGCTGCCAACCGCTGTGGCAGCCAGCCAGCGGCCGGTGCTATCTAGGCGAGCCACAAACACATCGAACGCGACAGGAGAACCGGAAATCTCGCTATTGGCGATGGTAATGGCCCCAAAGCGGGCGCTTGCCCCCGCAAATGACCCGGTGATGGTCACCGTGCCGTCGGCACCCAGCGCCAGCCGGTTGGCACTGGCCGCGCCGGGGCCCTGCCCGCGCACCACCCGGCGGTAGCGCCCGGTGCTGTCGAGCCAGCCCACAAACACATCGGCCGGCCCCTCACTGGTCAGCGTGAAGGCACCGAATGTGACGGTGCCCTGGAAGCTGCCCGCTACCACCGTAGTACCGGCCGCATCAACGGCCACAGCGACTACGCTGGTCCCGTTTTCTGTCATGCCGGGTCTGACCGTTTGCGTCACCCATTGCCAACCCAAGGCTTGGCCGTGGCTGGGCAAGGTTGCCAACAGGCCAAGCAGTAGGGCGGCGAGCAGCCGCGTACTGAGCCTAGAAGTTTTTTGGCGCATGGCGTGAAGCGGGCAGCATCGGTGATGGGTAGGTTTGGGCAAAAATTCAGATGCTCTTGGGGCCGCAAGCGTTGCACGAGACTGTTGCCATGTTGCCTCCCCACGGGCTGGCGCGAGGTCGTTCTACGGCCAGTGGCCGGACGAACCGCTTCGCGGAATTCGCCCGACCACTGGCCTACCGGGCCACGCTTTCGCGCACGGCTTGCAGCACTTTGGCGGCCGGCAAATCTTCCATGCAACTCGTGCCCAACTGGCAACTGCCCCGGTAAAAGCATACGCACTGCTTGTCCGGCCCCACGATTTGGCCCCGGCCGTAGAGGTCGAATTCGTGGGGGTTGAAGATGTTGTTCATCAAAATGGTGGGCTTGCGCAGGGCGATGCTGATGTGCATGCCCATCGTGACTTGCGTCACGATGCCGTCCATCTGGTTCATGAGGTTGATGAACTGGGGGAGGGGGAAGGTGCCGAGGTAGGCGGCGCCGGTGGCAGCTTGCAGCTCCTGGTTGCGGGGGTGTTCGGCTTCGCCGCCGAGCAGTACGGGCTGGTAGCCGGCGGCTTGCAGGCCGGTTATGAGCGCAATCCACTTTTCGGTGCTCCAGAGGCGGGTGGTCCAGCGGTCGCCGCAGCCGGTGTTGAGGCCGATGCGGGGGCGGGCGGCGGGCAGGGCGCTCCAGTCGTAGTTTTTGTCGTCGTGGGTGTCGAAGATGTATTCTTCGCCCCGGAAATCGAAGCCGCAGAGCTCGAATATTTCCTGCACGTAGGGCTTGGTGTTGGCCAGGCTGGCCTGGTCGAAGATGCCGGTGAGGTACTTGTGGGCGGCTTCGGGGTTGACGGGCCAGGCCACGCCGTGCTGCGGGTGCAGGCCGTAGCCAAACTTGGCGGGGGCGACCACGGCGTCGAGCAGGGCGCAGGCTTCCTTTTCTTTGTCAAGGTTGACGACGATGTCAAAACGGCGGGCGGCCAGGTGCAGGGCGCTGGCGTAATCGAACTTCAACACCTCCTCAATTTCCTTTTGCGGCAGGATGGCGGGCGTGAGCGTGAGCCAGGTAATATAACAGCCGGGGTGCTCCTGCCGCAGCCGCCGCAGCAGCGGCGTGGTGCGAATCACGTCGCCGATGGCGCCGAGCTTGATGAGCAAAATGCGCTTGCCCACGGGCGCGTACACCGGGCATTCGGCGCAGGTGTAGCCGTGGTCTTTGTTGGGGCGGCAGGGCAAATCGCCGCGAAACTGGCGGCAGTCGGGGCGGACGATAACGTCGTTCAGCAATTCGGGCACGAGCGGGGGAAAGCGGATGAGGGCGTAAAAATAGGGCGGGATGGGCGTAAAAAAGCCGCCGCAGCCCCAGCGGGCCACGGCGGCTTTGCGGGACCGGTGCGGCCCGTGCTACTCCGCCGCCGGCGGCACCACCGGCGGGGCCGGGTGGCTGGCGGGGTGGCGCACGAAGGCTTTGGCGGCCAGGGCGTCGGTTTCCACGAAGTGGTCGTAGCCTTTGGCGCAGAGGTCGGCGCAGCGGGTGTTGAGGGCGTTGTAGGCCAGCACGCGGGTGCGGGTGCCGAGCTGGGCGGCGGTTTCGAGGCGGCCGATGGCGGCTTCGCGGTCGAACAGCTCCTGGTAGAGGGCGGGCAGCGGGGCCAGGCGGGCGGGGCCGAAGCCTTCGGCCAGGGCCTTGGCGTCGGTGAGGTAGGCGGCGGCCACGCCGGGCACGGTTTGGAGCAGGTTGAGCACCACCGGCACCGACTTGCGCGAGACCTCGCCCACGTCGAAGCTCCGGTACTCGGGCGACTCGTCGCCGTGGGCGCGGGCAATGGGCTGGCTGGCCTTGCGCAGGCCGGTGCGGGCCGCTTCGAGGGCCGCGTCGCGGGCCTCCACGGCGGCCGTGACCTGCTTGGCCAGGTTGTCGTCGGTGGGCAGCTTGCGGAAGGCCGCATTTTCTTTGCGGAAGTCGGCCACCATTTTGGGGGTCAACCCTTCTTCGGCCAAGGCGGCGGCGTAGGTTTCGCAGGCGGCGGCGCGCTCGTCGCAGTCGGCGGCCAGGTCGGCATCCGAGAGGGCACCGTTGCGTTGGGGGGCTTTGTCTTTCATAAAACAGTCGGCAAAAAGAGTGAGACGGAGAAAAAAATGGCACTTTTGATGCGCACGGCAAGTGCCATCTTGTCTTATAAGGTCAGAAAGTTAGCCAAATGTAATCGTTTTTTTAATGCCGCCGTAGCGTTGCGGCCCTGGCCTTAGCGGCCGGCGGAAAGCGGAGCGCTGCCCGCCCGGTTTCGGCCGGGGCAAAAGGCTGCCAATGCAGCAAGGCAGGCATGTGCGGCGGGGACGTAGCCAGCCGCCGCGCCGGGCGGCACCAGGGCCGCTGCGTTGGGGGCTGGTGGCAGTGGTTTGAAGGCTTGTGGCGCTCGCCTGAACGCTTGTGGCACTGGTTTGAAGGCTTGTGGCGCTCGTCTGAAGGGATTGGGCCAAGCGTTGGTGGTATTCTGGCGGGAAACAGGCGCATTTGGCGCGGCCCCGCGCCACCGGGCAGCTGCGGCGCTGGCCCACAAAAAAACCGCCGCTGCCCAAGGGGCAGCGGCGGTTGTCAGGCAAAGCAAAAGCGGTGCTTAGTACTTTACGTTGAAGCTGCCGTTGGTAATGGTTTTGGTGGTCGTGCCGCCAATCAGCTTGCCAGTGAAGGTGAAGGTGCCCGCCACGTTGGAG
>JANXUO010000354.1 GCA_025356245.1 Hymenobacter sp. | reverse complement strand
CCCACCAGCTCGGAATACATACCAGACGAGGACGAAAACGACGAAGACGAGAGCGACGATACCGAAGATTGGGCCACCAAGTTCGCCCGCGAGGCCCAGGAGAAACGGGACCACGAAAAAGCCAAAGAATTACATAACCGCTACACCGCACTGGCAGAGGAGTTTTTGCGGGAAGAGGACACCTACTTCTCCCTAAAACCCCTGGACGACCTCATTGACGAGATGAACCAGGCCACCGGCGACTACCGGCAGCACCCAGGATTGCTGACCCCGACGCACCCGGCCCACGCCCGCTTGGCCGACCACTACCTGATGGGCGACTACCTGCGCGGCCTGCGCCAAGCCGTGGCCGCAGCCGACGCAGCCGCCCACTCGATTTTTGGCAAGTCGAAGCCCGACGAGTTTTGCATGGCCCTGAGCAAGAAGCACCGCAAGCGCCTACGCGCCAACTTGCTGGGCAAGGAATAGGCCACCGAACCAAAAAGCGTTGCCGTTGCCGTGGATTCTCTAGAGAGTTTGTGGCAACGGCAACGGTATTGAATTTAGTATTGTAATCTAAAGGTACCTAACCTAACTCCTCCAATAAAGCTCCGTTTTCTCGAAGCCAATTTTTAGCCCGTTCGTAGAGAGGTAGTTGCACGGCCACCACGTTCCAAAAAGCTGGGGAATGGTCAGGAATCAGCAAGTGAGCCAACTCGTGGACGATGATGTAGTTGATAACGGTGCTGGGGGCTTGGATGAGCCGCCAATTGAAGAGTAAGGCCGCGTTAGCGGTACAGGAACCCCAGCGGTATTTAAGGTCAAGGAGCTGGATGCGTTGGTAGGTGACGCCGAGGGACTTGGCGAACCGCTCGACACGAGGCTTGATGACAGCTTGGGCTTGCTGGCGCAGCCACGTTTGCACAAGGGCATTGGCTTTGGGAAGCAGGGCCGCGCCGAGAGTGAAAGTGTGGCCGTCGAAGTGCAGGGACGCGACGGGGACAGGAGCGGTTTGGAGCAGGTGGGTGCGGCCCAAAAAGTAAATGCTGGAACCGGGGCGCACGGTGGGCGTGGCGGGGGCGACAGGGTATTTCTGGGGGTGGGCCAGCTTTTCCTGAATCCAGTGCCGTTTCTGGTGCAGAATGGTTTGGATAGTTTCGTTGCTAGTGCCGGTAGGGGCATGCACTACCAATTGGCGGTCGCGCTCCACCGTGAGGCCGATGGTGCGGCGGCGGTTGGAGAATTTAATTTCGGGGGCAAACGGCGACATAAGGCAAGGTACGACGAATTAGAAAAAATCGGCGGTGGTATTTGTCTTATTTGATAAGGCCCTTACCTCGCATCAGGTGATATAAAATGTCGCGGGTGCGTTTGTAAGCGACTTCTACCAAGGGCTGCGTGTTACTAGTAACTAAAAAGTAGTCGGTCATGTCCTCGCGGAAGCAAGCGGGCAAAGAAACGTCTTTTTCGAGGGTGATTTTCTGCAATAAATCGTAGCAGTACTGCACGTTGAGCGGTGGGCCGGTGTAATGGTCGTTTAACAGAATCAGCGCGTTGTGGACGTTGAACAGCTCAACATAGCAGTACAGTACACCCCAATCGGGGTTGCCGACCAGCTTCACGACGTGCGACATTTCTTGTGGAGCGAGCTGGTGAACGGGGCGCACCGTGGGATAGTAAAACTTGGAAATCACACTTGGTGCTGGTTGCCCTAGTTTGACCTGTTGAACTACGTCCTGCACGTAGCTCATCTCGCCGCCGTGGTGAAAATAGAAATTCAGCGCAATCTTTTTGATAGCGCGAAAGAAGTCCGGGCCGCCTATTTTACTAAGCATGGCGCTGTAGCCGTTGGTGAAAAAATGCAAGGCTTCGGGAGCCTCTTTCATAACCAGATTTTCAAGGGTCGCATCAACATCTAAATTAGGCCGCCCCTTCTGAATTTGAAGCAGTATTTTCCGGGCAGCGGGTTTTGCCTCAGTCTTATCTGCCATAATCAGGATGGGCTTCATGTCGCCCAACTGAATATTGATGGGTATGCGGGGACGCATTGCGCCGCGAAATTCAACTTTGGTGCCGTCAGCTAAATAACTGACAGTAAGGGCATCGTCGGGAATATTAGGCCGCACTTGCGTTACCAGACGGTACAGATATCCAACCTGGGCAATTAGGCCATCATCAATGTCGCTGGCCAAACCATTGTTGCAGGGGCCGCATAGCAGATTGCGGCTGGTTGGAACACCTCCTATCCCTGCTGGCAGCAAGTGTTCTTTGCTGAAAGGGAGTTCCAAAGGTGTTCCACAAAGATAACAGGCTGTCAGCATGGGTAAAAATTGCTGAGCTATTCGGCGTAGCGGATGCTGTCGGAGTAGTCGCGGGCATATTCCATGAGGCGGGAAATGATTTGTTCGCGCTTTTGGAAAACGGTAGGTAGGGTGGGTTTTAGTTTCAGCAGCAGGTCCTGAATGGCAGCTTTGAGGACGTTTTGCGGGTTGGGGTTGCGCCAGAAGTCAGGGCGGTTGAGTTCGGTTTTCATGCGCTCCACAATTTCGCTGGTGGTGGGCACAAGGGCACTGATTTGGTCGTCAGTGGGTACGGTGCCTTCGGGCAGGGTTTCAGCCACGAGGATACGGAAGGTGGGCATTTCGCGGCGACGGCTGAGGCCGTAGGTGGGTTCTTGGGCTTGGCGGCGGATGCGCTGGCGCAACTCTTCGAGGTGACGACGGATTTCGTTCCAGTTGTCGCGGAACTGGGCGATGATGGCGTTGAGTTGGGCCACGAAGGAAGCGTATAACTCCGGGTCTTCATTGGCGATGGTGACGCTTAGATGATGACGGATGGCATGCTCAACCCCGGCAGCGCGGGCCTTGGGGCTGCTGAGGCCCGCAAACTGCTGCTCGAACTCGTCGCTGGTGATGTCGAGCGGGGCCACCTTCTGCTCAATGCCGTGGGCGGTGAGGTAGTCATCAAGGATGGCGCGGAGCTTGGCCGACACTCCTTTGAGGCTCAGGCGCTCGTCGTGGTAGTGGCGGCCGGCCATGACGTTGATTTGGGCAAACTCCTTGAGGTTGGCCTCATAGGGCAGGGCCTCCTTGTGAGGAAACAAGTTATCAACGGCGCGAGCGAATTGCTGGAACCGGGCGCTGAACTTGAAGCGAAAATCTTCGTCATAGAACAACTCGTACCACGCATCCAAATCGGTGAGGTCAGGCAGGTTGTCGTGGTCGGTGGCGAGGGCCAGTAGTTGCTTGTGAGCTTCTTCAACGGCTTGCAGTTCTTTGTCGAAAGTGTCCAGTTCCTCGGTGATTTCGCGGCGCTCCTCTTCGTCGTAGGCTTCAAGGGCAGCGTTGAGGTGCTTGCCTACGCCTACGTAATCGATAACGAAGCCCCGCGTTTTTTGCTCGTTGTACACCCGATTGACGCGGGCAATGGATTGGAGTAGGTTATGAGCTACAATAACGCGGTCGAGGTAAAGTACTTGCTCAATGGGTGCATCGAAACCCGTGAGCAGCATATTGTTCACAATCAGAATGCCCAAGCTGCTGGGTGCGACCGGCTGGCCGGGGCCGGGCACAGTGGCCGGAAACTTCTTCTTGAACTCGGCAATGTGACGGGTATGGTCGGCGGCGCGGGTGTGGGCTTCGAGGCGGGCGAAGTCGTTGTGGGAGTGGGAAATGATGACAGCCGCCCGCAGGGTGCGAAGCTGGTCCAGCGGGACGAGGGTGGGATTGTCCTGCTCCAACTCGGCCAAGAGGATGGGCAGGGCAGTTTGAAACTCCTCGAAGTAGCGCACGGCGGCCTCGCGAGAGTTGGCCACAATCTGGGCTTTGAAGCCGTTAGGAAGGATGTGCTCGGCAAAGTGGCGGAGCATATCGCGCACTTTAGCCTGAATGACGGGCCGCGATTCGAGGTAGGCATCGCGGGTTTTGTGGGGCAGCACTTCGAGTTGCTCGTCCACGGTGAGGTCGGCAAACACGTCGGCGAAGCGGCCTTCGGCGGCGGCTTCGTCGCTCAATTCGGCTTCGTGGGTGCGGCCTTCGTACACGATGCGGAGCGTAACGCCGTCGGCGTTGGCTTCGCGCATGGTGTACTTGTCGATGTAGTCGCCAAACTTCTTGCTGGCTTTTTCGGTGGGAGTGCCAGTAAAGCCGATGTTGGTGGCATTGGGTAAGGCGCGGTCGAGGTTGGCGGCGAGGCGGGCAAACTGCGAACGGTGGGCTTCGTCGGTGAGGACGAGAATGCGGGCGCTGAGATTGAGTTCGGGAAAAATGGCTTGTAGCTCGGTTTCCTGAAACTTGTGAATCATGGCCAGCGTGACATCGGCGGTGGTGGTGCGGAGCCGGGCCTGCAACTGCGTCACGCTACCCGCCACGAGAGTGGGGTAGCCGAGTACTTGGCTGGTTTCATGCAACTGCTCCTCAAGCTGGGTGCGGTCGGTGACAAAGACGATTTTGTAGTCTTGCAGGTCGTGGTGGCGGAACATTTCGCGCACCAGAAACATCATGGTGAGCGACTTGCCCGACCCTTGGGTATGCCACACGAGGCCGCCGCGCTGGCGGGGGGTGGCCCCCTGCCGCAACCGGGCCACGGCCTTATGTACGGCCCGGAACTGCTGGTGCCGACCCACTACCTTGATGAGGTGGCCAGTATCAGTCGTCTGGAAAACGGTGAAGCTGGCTAGTAGACTGAGCAAGTGGGCGGGCGCAAGCAGGCCGTGGGTGAGGCGTTCCTGTTCGTTGGGAGTGCTGGCGGAAGCGGGGTCGTCCCGCCACACGTCCGCCAGCTCGGCCGGGTACGGCACCGACCACTTGTAGAAGTGTTTGGGGATGGTGGTGGTGATGGTGCCGAACGCGGCCCCGTTGCGCCAGGTAGCTACCGTGACTTGGTTAAAGTAGAACAGCGCAGCATTGCCGAGGCCCTGAAACGGGTCTTGGTTGGTGTAGCGGGTAAGTTGGGCAATGGCATCAAGCAAGGGGGTACTGACCTTGGGCGACTTGGCTTCGATGACGACCAAGGGCAGGCCATTGACGAACAACACTACATCGGGCTTGATGTGCTTGCCGGTAGGGTCGCAGGGTACGCGCAACTTAAACTGACACACGGCGTGGTAGTAGTTGGCTGGGGGCGTACGAAAGTCCTGAATGCCGGTGAAGTCGAGCAGCCGCACCACGGGGTTGCGCTCGCCAGTCTGGCGGTTCTCGGCCACTGTGAGGCCCTGCAACAGGCGCTGGTGGGCGCGTTGGTTGGTGCGAACGAGGGTATCAGCAGGAAAGGTGAGCAGGTCGGTGAGCAACCCCGCTAGCTGGTCGGCTTGGAGCCACGGGTTGAGGCGCTTAAGTCCCTCGCGCAACACGGCTGGTAAGTAGGTCTGGCTGTAATCAGCGCGGCCGGTCAATTCTAAGTCAAACTCCTCAGAACCGGTAAGGTCAATGATGGTGTAGCCGAGGCCGTGCAGTTGGGCCAAAAGCGGCACCTCAACGTGGTTGCGTTCATCGAGTTTGTAATTGACGGACATACACTAAAGACAGGTAGGGGCTAACTCAACTGTAGTTCGCCGTTTTGAAAAATGGAATTAAAGTTTGTTAGTAAGTCCTGCATCAAACCTGTCTTAAGTCGCTTTAGCTTAACAAGTTTTTGCTCAGTTTGGTGTATGGTCAAATCGGCTTGGTAGAGAAATTTTCCGATTTGCTCCTGTTCCTCAAGGGGTGGAATGGCTACCAAAAAGTTATCGAAGAATTCGGCGGGTACTCGTTGCTGACCAGCAGAACCAACCATTTGGTTTTTTGCAGCCAAACGTAGACGAGGGTCGAGAGTCCAGTAATACAAGAAAAGGATAGACTGCGGATGTTTGGCTCGTAGCACATGAAACTCGGTACTTCCAAAGCCAACGTTTGAAGTCAAATTGGTTACCAAAGCGCCTTTGCCATTTTCCATGCACGGCGTAATTTTAGCAAACAGGATGTCATTCGAGGCAAAACGGGTGAAACCATTTTTAACCGATGTCAATGGCCGCTCGTTAATTCGGATAATTCTCGCGCTGTTATCAACGTCTTCCATTCCCACAAAAGAGCAGATGCTATCGGCCGACAGTCGGCTAATGGGTGTTACGGGATTGATGCGAG
>JANXUO010000328.1 GCA_025356245.1 Hymenobacter sp. | reverse complement strand
CAGGAACCCGCCTGGCCGTTGGGGCCGGCGCCGCCGCCCGCCCCGGCCGCCGCGGCCACGCCGCCCGCCGTGCCCGGCCCGGCGCTGCCCGCGCTGATGGTGCAGTAGCGCACTTCCAGGCGGGGGCAGTTGACGCAGCGCAGGCCGTACACGCTCGTGTTGGCCGCGCTCGTGCTCTGGGCTTGCAGCGTGAGGCGGTCGAGGAGGGTGCGGGTGGTAAGGTTGCTGCCCACGGCACCGGCCACTTCGCCGCCGCTCGCCACGCCGTTGCTGATGCTGACGACGTTGGTGGCGGCCCGCGTCCAGTTGGCGGCGGCCGAATACCCCCCGTACACCGACACGCCGTTGCTGAGCGTCAGCGGGCCGGCGTAGGCACCGGCCGATATCAGCACCTGCGTCTTGCCCTGCACCGCGGCCAGGGCCACGCCGGCGGCGGGCGTGCGCAGGGGCGCGGCGCGGGTGCCGGGGTTGGTGTCGAGGCCGGTCAGGGCCACGAACACGGCCTGGTCGGCGGCGCCGTCCACGCCGTCGCAGTTGGTGTCCAGAAAGTTGTCGTCGGGCTGGTCGGGCGCGCTGCCCAGGTAGGCGCCCAGGGCGTCGCAGGGGGTGGTGGCCTTCCACTGCGCCCCGTCCCAGGCCATCAGGTTGCGGGCGGGGGTGCCGCGCACCACCGGCCCGCGCCCGTTGAGGGTGGCCAGCTTGTTCCAGCCCTCGGCCGCGCCCCCGTAGAGGTAGAGCGAAACGGAGTCGGTGTCGAACACCATCAGGCCCGTAGCCGGGCTGCCGATGGCCGTGCGCTGGGCGCTGCGCATCCGGGGCACCAGCAGGCCCTTGTTGGTGCTTCTGATGTCGAGCGCGGCCGAGGCAGCCGGGGTGGGGGTGCCGATGCCCACGTTGCCGGAGCCCTGCACCCGCATCAGCTCGGTGCCGTTGCCGTTCTTACCCCCGGCCGAAAACACGTGGCTGCTGCCCGTACCGTCCACGTGGTAGTTGAGCTGCCCGCTGCTGACCCCGAAGCCGTAATGACTGGTGGTGCTGCCGCCATCGTAGAGCGTGATTTTGGGTTCGACGGTGCCGGGCGAAATGCTGAGGCGCGTGGCCGGGGTGAGGGTGCCGAGGCCCACGTTGCCGGTGCTGCCGTTGGTGTGCAGCAGGATGTGGCCGGTGCTTTTGCCGTCCAGGGTCAGGTTGCTGGTGGCGCTGGTGCCGGTTTTGGCGATGCCGTTGTAGGTCACACTCACGCCTTGGGTCAGGTTCTGGGGCTGGAAGCTGGCAATGGGGTTGGTGCTGTTGTCGGCAGCCACCACGGCCAGGCGGCTGCCGGGCGCCGTGGTGCCGATGCCCACGTGGCCATTGCCCGCCAGATGCAGGGCCTCCGTGAGGGTGCCGTTGTTGTAGGTCCGCAGCCGCAAGGCCATCGTGCCGGAATTGTCGGCGCGGCGGGCTTGCAGGTACGCCACGTCGGAGCCGTCGTAGGGGGCCAGGAAGAGGTGGCCGGGCAGGAACAGGCTTTGGGTCGTGCCCACGTTCGGCGAGTTCACCAGGTAGATATCGCCCGGGCCCGCCGCGTCGAACTGGCCGCGGGGGGTGCCGGTGCCGAGGCCCACGTTGCCGCCGGTCAGACTGAAATTGTGGCCCGCCTGCCCGATGGTGGTAGCCCCGGTCAGGGTACCGCCCAGCGCCATGTTTTGCCCCGTTTTGGTCAGCCCGTTGGAGGCCGTGACGGCCGCGCCCGCTGCCGTGGCGATTTGCTGCCAGCTCGGCGCGGCCGGGGTGCCGGCGTTGTAGTAGAAGCCGGCCGGGGCCCCGGTCTGAAACACCAGCAGCCCGGTGGCGGGCGTGGCCAGGGCCGTGGCATCGGCCACGCGGGGCAGCAGGGCGCCCTTGCTGCTGCTCACGATGTCGAGCGCTGCCGACACGTCGGGGACGGTGGTGCCGATGCCCACACCGGGCGTGGTTTGGGCGAAGGCGGCGGGCGCGGCGGCCAGCAGCAGCGCCACGAGGGGCGCACGGAGGGAGAAGTTCAACATCAGCAAGAGGGAATACAAGAGAAAAGGTAACTACCGGCCGGCCCGGGCCTGGGCAGCCGTGGGCTGCTC
>JANXUO010000324.1 GCA_025356245.1 Hymenobacter sp. | reverse complement strand
GATGATGTAGAGGCCGTACAAAAGCGCCGCGCCGCCCAGGCCGAGGCCAATGACGGAAATGGCACGAATGGGGAAGTATGAGAACGACAGCAGGGAGTCGATAAAAAGCTTGATTTTCTTCTGGAGCGTCCAGCGCGACTTGCCTATTTCGCGCTTGCGGCGCACGTAAGGGATGTTGACGTACGCGTAGCCCAGCCACACCATCAGATAGAAGATATTGCTGTTGCGCTCGCCCAGCGCCACCACTTCGTCGCGTACCTGCCGGTCGAAGAACACGAAGTCGAAGCCGCCGTCGGGGATGTTGGCCAGCGCCAGGCGCTTCATCAGCCAATGAAATGTTTGGGCGAACACCTTGCCCAGGCCGGTTTCCTCGCGGTCTTGCCGGTTGCCGATGACGAGCTTAAAACCCTGGCACCAGTGCGCATACATCTGCACCATCAGCTCGGGCGGGTCCTGCATATCGGCGGTGATGATGGCCATGCAATCGCCGGTGGCGTAGCGCATTCCGGCCGCAATGGCGTTGTAGGAACCAACATTGGCTACCAGCTCCACCACCCGAATGCGGTCGGGGTACTGGGCCTGCACCCGGCGCAGGGCGGCCAGGGTCTGGTCGCCGGAGCCGTCGTCCACAAACACGTACTCAAATGCCAGGTCGGCCGGAAAATTAGCTTCGTTGGCAATGAGTTCGGGCACCGTCACGGGGATGTTATCCTCGTTGAAGTAGCAGGGAACAATAACGGAAAGTTTGGGCATGAGCCGGGCTAGTAACAAGCAGTACCGTTGGCCGGTACGCCACAAAATCGCGGGCCGGGCCTACCCGCCGTGGCAGGCCAGCACGTGAGCGGTGCTGCCCAGCCGAAAACCTAGTTTTTCGCAGGTTCGAAACACGGCCCGGTTGGTAGCCTGCGTGGTCATCAAAACATAGGGCAAAGATAAGCCCGCAGCCCGGCGCACGGTTTCAGCCACCAATTTAAGGTGCCAGCCCCGGTTGAGGGGGCCAACGGCCGTGAGCAGCACCCGCGACGCGCCACTGCCCGGCACCCCGGCCTCGGCCGGGGTGTCGCCGATGGCCAGAAAGGCATCGACGGGCAACTCTAACTCGTTGGGCAGCAACACAGCGTCGGCGTAGGTGCCAGCCACGGCGGCTTCGGCGTAGCGGGCCAGAAAAGCATCGGCGCGGGCCTCGCCAAACCAGGGGTCGGCGTGGAAGCGGTCGAATGCATTGCGGGCAGCGGCCGAAATACGGCCGACGTGGGCCGCTTCGTCGGGCCGGGCCAGGCGCACGGGGGTCGGGGCGGGCAGCGTGGCTTCGGCCACGGGGCAATAAAAGTTGAGGCGGGTTTCTACCAAGTGCCAGCCACCGCCGGTCAGGCCTTGCAGCAGGGCCACGTCTTCGGCGGGCACCACGCTAAACGCATAAAATGGCCCGCGCCGGGCCAGGTGCTGCCGCAACGCGGCGGCGGCAGTAGCCAGGGCGGTCGGTTTTACATCGGCAAACAAGCCGGTAAACAAGCGGTAAGTGGGCGTGCCGAAATAGTCGGAGTCCCAGGCTAGGTGCTGGGTCAACCACTGGCCGATGGCCCCCACCATCGGCAGCACCTCCTCCCCTACCTTATTCCCGAACGCCAGCGCCGCGCCGGTGCCGTGGCGCAGCTGCTGCGGGGCCACCGGCAACTCGCGCAAAAAATGCGTAGGCGAGTGCAAGGCCAGCATTTCGGCCCGGGCCGCTACCAGCGCCGCGTCCGGCGTTAGGCTTTGTCCTTCCATACCCGCTTAAAGTCGTCGTAGTCACGAATGTAATCGGCCTCGTTGTAAGGGGCCGAAGCGAGCACCAGCTGCACGGCCGAGTGCGAATACTGCATGGTGTGCCACACGTGGGGCGGCACGTAAAGCCCCACGTTGGGGTCTTCGAGCCGGAAGGTTTGGATGGTGCCGTCGGCGTGCTCGGTCGTGACGATGATGCGGCCGGCAGCGGCAATGAGCACCTGCTCGGTGGCGTAGTGAGCGTGGCGGCCCCGCACAATGCTTTCGGGGGTGTAATACGTCCAGAAAATCCGCTTCAACTCAAAAGGCACTAAACTGCCATTCTCGGTAACGGAAATATAGCCAATACCTGGTTGCCCAAGCTTCGGGAAATGAATGAGGTGCGGCTCGGTCATGGGCTTATTTAACGTGTTCCTTAAAATACTCTAACGTGCGGCGCAGGCCCTCGGCCCGGTCGATTTTTGGTTCCCAGCCCAATATTTCGCGGGCCTTGGTGATGTCGGGCTTGCGCTTCATGGGGTCGTTTTCGGGCAGGGCCTGGTAGGTGGGCTTAAACTCGACGCCGGTGAGGCGGGCAATTTCTTCGCCGAACTCCTTGATGGTGATTTCCGAGGGGTTGCCGATGTTGACGGGCAGGTGATAGTCGCTGAGCAGCAGGCGGTAGATACCTTCCACAAGGTCATCGACGTAGCAGAAGGAGCGGGTTTGGGAGCCGTCGCCAAACACCGTCAGGTTTTCGCCGCGCAGAGCCTGCGAGAGGAAGGCTGGCAACACGCGGCCGTCGTCGAGGCGCATCCGGGGGCCGTAGGTGTTAAAAATGCGAATGATGCGGGTTTCGAGGCCGTGGTGGTTGTGGTAGGCCATGGTAATGGCCTCCTGGAAGCGCTTGGCTTCGTCGTAGCAGCCGCGCGGCCCTACGGGGTTTACGTTGCCGAAATACTCCTCCACCTGGGGGTGAATTTCGGGGTCGCCGTACACTTCCGAAGTGCTGGCAATTAGCATTCGGGCACCCTTCACCCGCGCCAG
>JANXUO010000278.1 GCA_025356245.1 Hymenobacter sp. | reverse complement strand
CAGCCCCTCGCCCCCTTCACGAACCCAATTGAAATGGGCGAAACCCTGGGCAGCCTGCTGGGCAAGCTCAACGGCGATGCCGACTACCGGCGGCGCTTCGGGGCGATTTACGGGGCCGGGCCGATTGACTCGTACCGCCTGTTGCGGGCCTTGAGCCAGTTTACGGCGGCGCTCACCAGCAGCAACTCGCGCTACGACAAGGCCGTGCGCCACGAGGGCGGGGCGACGCTCACGGCCAGCGAAGCGCGGGGGCAGGTGCTGCTGGCCAGCAAGTGCGGCAGCTGCCACGCCACCGACTTGTTCACGGACGAGAGCTACCGCAACAACGGCCTGAACGCCGCGTTTCCCCGCGATTCGGGCCGGGCGCACATCAGCGGGCAGCCGGCCGATGTGGGCCGCTTCAAGGTGCCCAGTCTCCGCAACGTGGCCCTGACCGCGCCCTATATGCACGACGGGCGCTTTCGGACGCTGGCGCAGGTGCTGGAACACTACGACCAGGGCGTGGTGGCCTCGCCGACGCTGGATGCGGCATTGCGGCCTGCCGGGGGCCGGCTGGGCATTGCCCTCAGCAGCGCGGAGCAGGCCGACCTGCTGGCGTTTCTGCAAACCCTGACCGACCAGCAGTTTATTGCCGATGCCCGGCTGGCGGACCATCCCTGACCCCTACTGGCTAACTTATAACTCTTACCTCACTACCGTGGATACTACCGCAATTATCGTAACCGCCGCCGGGCTGGCCCTGGCGGGCTTCGTGGTCTGGTATTTTTTCTTTGCGGCCCGCGAAACAGCGGCGGCGGTTTCGACTTCCAGCGGCGTGCAGCAGGTGGACATTCACGTGAAGGGTGGCTACTCGCCCGATGTGATTGAGGTGGAGCGCGGCCGGCCCGTGCAGCTCAACTTCTACCGCGACGAGGAAAACAGCTGCTCCGAAGAGTTGCTGATGCCCGATTTCAACATTCGCCGCGACCTGCCTGCCTTCAAAACCACGCTGGTGGAGCTGCTGCCGCAGCAGGCCGGGCGGTTTGAGTTTACCTGCGGGATGCACATGCTGCGCGGCAGCCTGGTGGTCAAATAAGCGGGCACTCTGGCAATGGAACCGACTATTACCCCAACTGCCCCGGTCCCCGGCCCAGGATTCTACCGGCTGCGGATTAAGAACATGGTGTGCCCGCAGTGCATCCGGGCAGTGCGCGAAGACATGGCGGCACTGGGCTTGCACGTGGGCCAGGTGGTGCTGGGTGAAGCCGAGGTGGCTACCGGCACCGGCACCGAACCGGACTACACGGCCATCGAAGCCGCGCTGCAAACGGCGGGCTTTGAGCTGCTGCTCGACCCACGGGCGCAGCTCGTGGACCGCATCAAAACGGCGCTCATCGGCCTGATTCACTACCCGCCGCCCGGCCCGCGCCGGCTCAACTACTCCGACTACCTCGTGGAGCAACTGGGGCGCGACTACCACTACCTGTCGCACTTGTTTTCGGCCAGCGAGGGCCTGACGATTGAGAAGTTCATCATCCGCCAGAAGGTGGAGCGGGCCAAGGAGCTGATTGATTACGGCGAACTAACGATGACCGACGTGGCGCAGCAACTCGGCTACAGCAGCCCGGCGCACCTGTCGCGGCAGTTCCGGCAAATAACGGGGCTGACCCCGACCGAATTTCAGCAGCTGGGGCCGGCCAGCGCGGCGCGGCGGAGCCTGGATGCATTGGTTTAGCTGAACTCAGCGGAAGTAATGGCAAAAATAGCGTCCGCTACACCGCGTAAATACTTCTGGTCCTGTTCAGGAAAGACAAACTCATCGTTAATGCCTAGCCCTTGAAGGCGGGCTAGAATGTAGGGCACCAGAGCTTTGCTGATATTGAAGCAATGGGTGTAGAAGTGGCTTGCATCGGGGTTGTCTTGTTGGACTTGTTCCCGCACCATGTGTTCAATTGGGAAGCCGGGGGAGTTGTTCCAGGTAAACACGCCTTCTTGATTGATGACGTTTTGGTTGTTCTGCAAGCCAATTGGAATCAACTCCTCGTCGCGGTCAGAAAAGTACGAAACGGGAATGGGCTTCAGTTTCTCAATCTCGCAGATGTAATTGGTAAAACCGGCTTGGGGAAAAGTACGCATGGCCCATCGCAAAGCAGCTTCGTCATCATTGGTGAAGTTTTCAAGGTTTTCATCCGAAAACGTTTTAGAAAAGCTGGCCATGATGCCCAAATACTCTTTCAATTGCCCTACGTGAAAGCGCATTGCCTTTTTAATCAACGGCAAGTTGCCCTTCAATGAAACTTCAAACATTGCCCGGAGGCCACTTGGAGCAAACCACTTTTCCTCAATGTAGTATAGACTTACGTAGTGGTCAATTTCGCGGGCTGACCGGGGGATGGTGCTACCGGTACCAAGGGCGGCAAAATAAAGCGCAACCAGAAAATTGTACGTCCAATCGAGCAGCGGCGTGGGGCAGCCATAATGCTGCAAGATGCTCAACACGCAAATGTCATTGTTGTAGTCGCCGCCGTGTTGCTGGATGTACATGGCCAAGGCCCCGCCGCAATAAAGCCGGGCATTGGCGACCAGCCGTTCCAAAAAAGCTTGGTGGTCGGTGGGCCGGGCTTCACGCTTCTCCCAAATCCAGTCGCGTTGCAGAGAGCTATACAACATAAACTTTGCATCGTTCAGGCCGCGAAACAAATGGTCCTTTTTGCCACTAAAGTCTGTGATTAGCTGCTCTAATTCCTGCTCCATATCAATTTGCTTTTGTTCAAAGAAATTGTCTTTTTGAACGAAGGATTGGTAAGAAGAAATGTGCTCCTGGTGTACTATCGGCGGCATAAGCTGGCCCCCATACATCGCATTGAGAGCGGCCCTAACCAACGAGCTAACCGTTTTGGGGTCGGTGCGTCCGCTGCCGTCAGGCATGGATTTTACTTTCATCAAGTCCTCCAGCAGGTCGGGAAACATTATGGTTTTCCATCCCCCGCTTTCTCCCCACTCTTTGAAAAGCTTGATTTTTTCGTCAAGCAAGCGTTGTTCTTCGGTTGAATCCATTACAGCACTTTTTTGTGACTAAGGTAACGCGACGGATTGATTGAAATGAAATTGACTTGAATTGGCAAGAACGTAACCGGAAATTATGCAAGCCAGATGGCAATGGCCTGCAAATTCAAAACGAGAACTTTGTTGTTGTAAAACCAAACCAATTTTATTCAACTTACCCCCTTATGCCCCGCTTTTCCCGCCTCCCCCTCTTAGCTGTTGTCTGCCTCGGCCTGGCCACTACGGCTTGCAAAAAAGACGACACCACCCCGGCCCCCACCGGCTTGCAAGTGCAGGCCCACGACCAGAACGCCATGATGAAAATCATGCACGACATGATGATGGACATGGGCATGATGACCTCCACGATGGACCCGGACAACGATTTTGCCATGATGATGAAAATGCACCATCAGGGGGCTATCATGATGGCGCAGAAGGAGCTGGCTAGCGGCAGCAACGCTGAGATGAAAACCTTTGCCCAGAACGTGGTGACGGCCCAACAGGCCGAAATCACGCAGCTCAACACTTTTCTGGCCGCGCATCCGGCCGTGGGGCCGATGGTAATGGGATTCCACACCGAGTCGATGGAATCGATGGACAAGATGGACCGGGCCGCCGACCTGCGCGTGATTACGGGCAACACCGACCGCGACTTTGCCCAGCTGATGCAGGACCACCACCAGAGTGCCGTGGAAATGGCGCAGTCGGAGCTCAAGTACGGCCGCACCACCAGCATGAAAGCCCTGGCCCAGCAAATCATTGACGAGCAGACGATGGAGATTAAGACGCTGCAAACCTGGCTGCTGACCAACAAGGGCTACTAAACGTCCTCAACCATTTCTTTTTCTAAAAAGCAGCGGGCCAAGCAGTCCGCTGCTTTTTTTTATTATTAATCCCGGCTTGGTATGGATATGCACAACACGCCCTGGGCTTCGGCCGGGTTACTCTGGGCCTGGTTTGGCCTGACGCTGGTTTCGGTGCTGTACGTGGCCTGGGACTTGTTTACGCGCACCCCGGAAATGCGGGTGATGAAGTGGGGCTGGGTACTGGTGACGCTCTACACCGGGCCGGTGGGGCTGCTCATCTACTGGTTTTCGTGCCGAGAGCCTTCGCCCGGCACCCATGAGGCGTTTATTGCGCCGCTCTGGAAGCAGGCGGTGGGGTCCACGATACACTGCGCGGCGGGCGATGCCACGGGCATCATTGTGGCGGCGGGCATCACGGGCGGGCTGGGGCTGCGGATGGGGGTGGACATCTGGGTGGAATACGCAGCAGGGTTTGCGTTCGGGCTGCTTATTTTCCAGGCGCTGTTTATGAAGGACATGATGGGGTTGAGCTACGGCGCGGCGGTGCGCAGCTCCTTTTTGCCGGAGT
>JANXUO010000241.1 GCA_025356245.1 Hymenobacter sp. | reverse complement strand
GCGAATGCCGAGCAGCGCCTGTTTCAATCCGTCTGGTCGTCGGAATAGCCCCGGAGGTTGGTGGCCAGGCGCTGGAGTTCGGCCAGGCAGTGCAGTTTCAATCCGTCTGGTCGTCGGAATAGCCCCGGAGGAGTTGGGGCTTTCATGGTTAGGCAGTTAAGGCCTTGTGTTTCAATCCGTCTGGTCGTCGGAATAGCCCCGGAGGCCGCCTGCAAATGTAACTCTTTTACAGACAAGCTGTAATCATCTTTGCTGAAACAGATAAAATAAATTTCCCAATAGGTCAAAGGACGTAGAATTACAGCGAATGCCGCATTTTCCGGAAACATAAGCTGTTGTTGTAAAGTCAGTTAATGCCAGTTTCAACCCTTTGCCTGATAAGTTATCACCCGGCTACGACCATTCATTGTGTGCATATTTTTCGGTAGGTGCAAGTTACGCAACGGCTTTTGTAGCGGGTTGCTTTCGGGTACGCGTTGCGGCCGATGATGTCCAGCACGGCCGCTGCCACGCGCTTCACGTCGGCTATGTCGGCGCGGGTTACCGGTACTTCCACCACCTTATTGCGACTGCGGGTGTACACGATAAAGCCCCGCTTTACCTCACCGCCCAGGTTGTCCTCTATCAGCCAGGCGTAGCAGTAGAGTTGGGTCCGGTAGGTTTCGTACACCGTGTCCTTCCACTCCGCAAATTTATAGTCCAGGGGTGCCCAGCTGCCGTCGGCCAACTTCAGCACCTCATCCACCCGGCCGCGCAGCAGGTCATTGGTCAGGTACTGGTCCAATTGCTTGTCCACTACGCCCAGCCGGCGCCGCAGATAGTCTTTGTTCTGTTCCAGCCGGTCGTCGTGCAGCCCCCGGCCCCGCATCACCTTGTAGTTATCGGCTTCGTATTGGGGCACCCGCAGCACGTACTCGAAGTACGTGAAGCGCGGGCAGTACAAGTACTCAATCAAGTGCGAGGGCGTAAGGGTCATGGTCGGCAGGGGGGATAAAGGGTTACAGGGTTACAGAAAAAGGGCCTGTACCTCGTCCGTTACCAGGCGTCTGTCGAAGGCCTGCCCCAGCAGCACCGTCTGCTGTAACTCTTGCCGGTTCATGTTGAACACGTACACCTTGTCCACGTCCTCGTCGATAAGTGCCGCCAGTTGCAGTTGCAGCGTGTCGCGCTCGGCCGAACCGCCCAGCGACCCCAAAAAACACGAGTGCTGCACCCGGTACAGCCCCGCCTGCTTGCAAACCTTGGCTGCCTTCGCCCGCGCCCGGTCGGCCTTGATGTCGTATAAAACCCAAACAATCATGCGCTGATGAGATGTAAAGTTGATTTTTGATGATTGGTTGGGGCGGGCCAAACCGGCCGCCTCCGCCAGACTCAGAGCTGCTCCGGGGCTCCCACCGCCGCATCGGGCTGCCCGAGCAGGGCGTTGGCAAACTTGTGGGCGTCGTATTGCATGGCCACGCTGCGCAGCAAGTTGCGCCCCCGGTGCCGCACGGTTTCGGCGTCCAACACCCGCCCCACCGCTTCCACCAGCAGGGCCTTGCCATCCGCATTCAGGCTGACCCCATTGGTCAGCTTGTCGGTGTGGGCCTTGTTTACTTTCTTGGCCGTAAACAGCCGAAACACGGCCTCGTCCACCCAGTTCCGGTACGGCTCAATGAAGTCGAACACCATGCTCAGGTGGTTGTAGTCGTCGCGGTGCAGAAACCCCAAGTAGGGGTCCACGCCGGCCACGATGAGGGCCTTCTCGACTCGGCTGTAAAGAATGCCGTAGCCGTAGTTCAGGAAGGCGTTGAACGCGTCAAGCGCTGGCCGGCTGCTGCGCCCGGCAAATTGGTAGTCGGCGGGCAGCACGAAGCTCAGCGTTTCGAAATACAGCCGGCCCGCCGTGCCCTCCAGCCCGCGCAGGGTGGCGGCCACCGTTTCCACCGTCGGGCCTTCCAGCACGGCCACGGCCGCGCGCAATGCCTCCAGGCGCGTCAGCTTGTCGTCCAGGTACGCGCCGTGTTGCACCCGGTGCTTGCGTAGGCCCCGCACCAGCTCCAGTTGGTTGCCCAGCTTCGCATCCAGCCAGGTTTTCGTCCACTGCAACCCGGCTGCCCCCAGGCTGGCCTCCAGCTGCGCCTTCCTGATTTTGGTGGTGCTGCCCAGCCGGCTGTGCCACACCCGCCCCACCGGCGTGCCGTCGTTTTCCACGAACAGCAGGTCCACGTTGTGGCGCATGGCCAACCGCACGGCGTCGCTGCTCAAGGCCGTGCCCAGGCCCAGCACGATGCCGCGCAGCTTGTGGGCCGCGTACTGGTGCTTTTCCACTTCGCCCGCCGCGTTCTTCTTCCTGATTTCAAACAGTTCGTCCTTCACGTGGAGGTAGCTGCCGTAGCTGTTGAGGTGTAGGTGCATGGGACGTAAGCCAGGCTAGGGGTTGTTGCTGACCACCGTCCCGAACCCGCGTGCCACCGACTTGCCCAGCCCCACGCCCGCCGGCAGCACGGCGTTGGTCACAAACTCGCCCCCGAAGCCCAGCATCGGCTGGTTCTTAAACAGCGTCACCACCGGTGCCGTCAGCCGCAGCTGCAGCAGCACCCGCGCCGTCGTGTCGGCCTCCACCCGCTTCAGAAACGCCAGGATGTTGTTGTTCAGGATGCGGTTCAGCTGCTGCTGCCGTTCCGCCGGCCCCAGCTCCTGGTACTCGCGGTGGTTTTCCTGGTTCAGCGGCAGCCACAGCGTTTCGAAGCGGTAGGAATGAAGCGCCCCCGCGTCCACGCCCACCGCCGCCTGCTCGTGGGTAATGTGCTTGGCCAGCACCGGGTAGCGCCGCCCCTCCAAATCCAGCTCCCGGATGCGCAGAAACAGCTCCACGAGCAACGCCGCGCCCTCGCCCAGGCCCACCAGCGTGGGGGTGCCGCCCAACACCTTGTATTGCACCAGCGGGTAGCCTTGCCGGAACGTGCCATCGGCGTAGTGGTTGTGCAGGAGCGGCGAATGCTCCCGAAACAGTTCGCCGAAGTACCCGCGCAGCTTGTGCGCGTCGCGGGTTCGCAGCGTGATTTCGGGCAGCGTGATGGTGGTGAGGGGGACTTGTCCCAGCCCAGCTACGGTTGGCTCAGAGAATATGGTGCTGGCCCGCTGGCTCGGCATCGCGGCGAAATCCGGTAGTGAGGTCATAATAGTCGCTCAATTCGTGATGATTAATTACCAATAGCCCCTCGCAGAGTACGTTGGCTTGGGTTTGTCTCAACGCTTCCACCCGTGGCAGGTAGCCTGGTACCGAAATGATGCGCTGGTTAAAGTCGCGCTTGTGCCGCTCCCACTCGCTGGCCGGAAGTTGCTTGCGGATGTAGTCGCTAAATAAAGCCCGTACCTCTCGCCCGCGTTCGTCCAACTCCACAAACACGGAAGCCGTCAGGCCCTTGTCGTCAATCAACCGGAACGCCGACACGGGTGTGGTATCGGCCTCGCGGTTGTCGTAATTCAGGGCCTTCATCCCCGCAAACAGCTTGCGGGCTTCCTCAAAAGCACTCACTTCCGCCGTGGCCTCAAAATACTTACTCACCAAGCTCAGGTATTCCGGCTCCGGTATCGGCCGCGTTCCGTCTTCCGAAAGCGCCTCCAGTGCCCGGCGCGACTGCTCCGTGGTGATGCGGTCATAAATCTTCTCGCAGTCGCTGCGGGTACCGTCGTTGAAATCCACCACGTAGAGCGGGGCCAACGCCCGCGCCGGGCTGTTCTCGCGGTTGATGCGGCCCGCCACCTGCACCAGCGAGTCCACCGGCCCTAGGTCCCGGAAACCCAGGTCAAAATCAAGGTCCACCCCAGCTTCGACCACCTGCGTGGCAATCAGTACCGGTTTGTGCCCGGCCCGCAGGTCAGCCTTGATTTGCTCAATCACCGCCAGCCGCGCCACCGGCACCACGTTGGTCGAGAGGTAGTAGAGCGGGTTGTCCAACCCCATTTCGTCCAGGTAAGCCCGTACGACCTCGTACACCCCCACCGAGCGCCGCACCAGGTTGCACACCACCAGCGCCGACCGTTCCGTCGACCACCACTTGCTAAAGGCCAGCCCAACGAAAGCGGCCTCATCAAGCAGTGGCTGATGCAGCAGCGACACCAATTGGGTGCGCTGAAACGTGCCAAACACGGCCTCGTACTCGGGCAGCAGTTCGCGCACCACCGGCACGGCCTCGCCCTCGTCCTTCAATATCGCCCGGTAGGCCAGTTCAAACGTGAGCGGCCGGGTGGCCGTCATCAGCAGCACGCGGGCGTTGAGGTGCCGCGCCAGGTAATAGAGCACCGCGCCCACCAGTGGCAGTTGTCCCAGCCGCAGAGTCTGTACTTCGTCGAAAATAATGATGCTGCCCGCCAAATGATGGAATTTGAGCAGCAGTTTGTTGCGGTGCCCAATCAAGGTTTGCAGCAGTTGCACAAACGAGGTAATTACCACATCGCCCTGCCAGGTATCCACCAGCATCCGTTTCTGGTTGTAGGCCTGGTTGTTGTAGGCCTCGTTTTCCTCTTGCCCGTCGTCGCGCTTGCGCTCGTGCAGCTGCTCCAGCGCGTCGGCGTACTGGTAGTGGGCCAGCACCTTCTGCCCCAGCGTCCGCTCGTACTCCGCCACGGCCTGCTCGATGATGTTGATGAACGGCAGTCCGTAAATAATTTGCGGCTGGTAGCCCTCCGCTGTTGCCACCTGCTCGCGCAAGCGCAGGGCGAAGTCCAGCGCCGTGAGCGTTTTGCCGATGCCCGTGGGCGCGGTGAGGGTAAAGAGCCGCTCGCTGGCCAGGGCGGGGTCGTCCAGCGCACTCAGCACCCGGCCCCGCACCCAGGTGCGCAGCCCGTTCTGGCTCAGGTCCGCCAGTGCCATGCCCGGCTCCCAGGGGGCCGGGCCTAACCGGGCGGCCACGGCCCCGGTCGGCAGCGCCCGCCGCTGGTAGGGCACCGTGTCGGACGCATCCAGCTTGTCGGCCTCAATGAGCAGCGAGAAGGCATAATTCACCAGAAAATACCACTTAATGCTTTGCGGCATCACCGGCCGTTTGCAGTAGTTGCTCAACAGCCGTTGCAAGGGCTTGGCCTCCGGGAACCGCACGAACGGCCGCAGCGCCTCCAGGTTGCCGTCCTGCAAGGCGGTATTCAGCTCGTCGCCAAGGCTTGCTAATTGCCCCCCAAACACGTCCGCGTGTTCTTCGCCCGGGCTCACCAGCCGCCCCAATCCGCCCAGGTCGGTCAGGCTTTTGTGGTGATGGACCACCAGGTACAGGCCCAGCAATCCCAGCCATTCCCTTCCTTCGCTCCGGTACCACTCGTACAGCGCGTAGGCCCCAAACTTGGCGTGCTGCTTGAGCTGCTGGTCGAAGGCCCCCGTGCCCAGCAAGTAGTGCTGAAAGTGCGGCGTGTACTTGCCCAGGTCGTGTACCTGGCACACCCGCGCCACCAGCTCGCGCACCTGCTCGCCTTCGGGCAGGCCGTGCCCGTCGAAGTAGGCGGCGGTAGCCTTTTCGGCCACGCCGGCCACGTGGTCGCGTAGCAGCTTTGAGCCGCGCCGTCCCTTGCCTTGGCCTGTCGGGGCACTATGCGAGTAGTATGGCATTCTCTTACTCCTCTAGAAACAAGATGCGCTGCACGTCGGCTCCTTCGCCTAGTTCCACGAACTCGCCTGCCACCTGCGCCCGCAGGGGCCGCCCGTTGGTCGAAAACAACACCCGGTTCATCGCCGCTAACTCGCGCTGCCCGTCGCCTACGAAGTCGGCGGGTAACAACTCTTCTTCCACCGACAATTCCCCCGCCGTTGCGCCCGTCGGCAGGGCCACCACCCGCGCCGTGGGTACGGCGGAGTGGAAGTCCGTCACCTCGTCCAGCCGCCGCAGCCGCGCCGGGTGCCGCGCCACGTCCTGCACCGTCGCCCCGAAGTTGGCCGTGCCCAGCGCCAGGGCAAAATACGGCCCCGCTCCGCCTGGCCGCAGCCGCTCCCAAAGCTGCTCGAATACCGCCGCGCCGCTCGTCGTGGGGCTTACGTACACCCGGTAGCGCACCATGTCACGGGCCAGGTCGTAGCCCGTTACTACCTCAAACGGCAACTGGATGCGGCCCTTCGACCCGTCCAAGTCTTTGCCAGCTTCTACCTTGAGGTAGTTGAGCCGGTGAAACGCCTTTTTCAGCGGCTCGCACGCCCCCACGCCCAGCCGCAGGTGCCGGCTGCCCAGCGCCTCGTAATAGGTGTCGCGGGGCAGGCCCAGCACGGCCGCCAGCATCCCCATCAGGGTAGTGCGCGGTGGCAGGGTGAAACTCAGGGCCGTATTGTTGGCGTAATATTTTCGGAAGTGGGCCATCTTGCCCACTAGGTCGAACGTGAGCACCTCCATCAGGCGCGGGGCTTGGGGTTGGCCACCGTCAAGCCCGGCCCGGTCCGCACGATGGCGTAGTCCACGGCTTCGCACTGTCCGATGGCGGCCATCAGCGCGTCGGTGTCGAAGTGCAAATCCTCAAAGCGCCGCACCGCCGTTTCCTCGCCTTGTCGGGCCGCCACCTTCAGATAGTTGCGCAAGTCGCCCAGCTGCCCGTTGGCTTTGCCGTCCTTGTACACCACCTCCACGTAGAGTTTCGGGTACTGGTTCAGCTTCGAGCGCGTCGGCAGGGCCGGAATGCTGTCCCAGAGCGCCTCCCGAAACAGCGCCAGGTCTTCGTCCGTCAGCCCCGACGTTTGCGCCGCAAAGCGGTTCACCGTACCGTTGAAGGCCAGCAGACTGTAATGCACCCGGTAGTCCTTGCCAAACGTGCCGTTGTCGTCGTTCATCGTCGAGGCAATGGTGCTCGATTCCATGAGCTTCACCCGGTTTAGTGAGTAGCCCCAGTTGAGTTGCACCGGCCCGGTGTAGGCCCGGTTGAACCCTTCCACTGCGAAAGCGCTGCCAAACAGCCGGATGTCCACAAATTGCTGCTTTACCAGTTGCGCCAGCAAGTACAGGCTGAGCGTCCGGTTCTCTTTGCTCTGTAGCTTTTTGAAAACCTTGTCTGCGCTGCCCTCGGCCGTCATAATGGTCCGCAGTGGCGCTTCCAATTCCGGCTTTTCGGCAAAAAGCGCGGTCACCGTTGCCGGCTCGGCCAGCGCCCGCGCCACCACAACCTGCAACTTGGACGCCGGGCTCACTTTGGCCCCGTCTTCGCCGTCCACGAAAATAGCGTGGCCACTCATCTTGAGGTAATCGCGCACGTAGCGCTTTACCCGCGTGTCCGTCACCAGGTTGGTGTCGGTATCGTAGTCCATGCGGGGCTTGTTTTCTTGGTCGGGGTCGCCGTTCGGGTTGCACTGCGTGGCATCGTAAACAAACAGAAAGTCGGAGTTGCGTTGGAGTAAGGGCATGAGGTGGGTTGAAAAAAAGTTGGTTATTTGGTGGTGTAGCTGTACCCGGAAAGGATAAAAAACAGGGCCTCGTCGGGGGGCATATTCCAGCCCACGTACTTGAAGTAGTTGGTGAAATGCCGGAGCGCTTTCTCGGGGCTCTTTTTCGGCTCCTTGCTCAGTTGGAACTGCCGCACCTTGTCCATCAAATCCTCGCTTAGCCGCACAATGGATTTCAGGTCCATGCCCGAGTAATTCAGCCGCTCCATAATGGGCTTCGACTTGTAGCCTTTGTCTGACTGTACGCGTGCAATTTTGCTCAGTGCGCGGCCCAGATAATAGAGGGCTTTGTGCGAATCCTGGTATTCCATTCGGGTGAAGAAGGCCTCCTCTTTTTGCTGGGTTTCCGAAATCTCCGTTTGCGATTCTGGAGCATCTGTCGGCTCCGTTGCTTGTGCATTGGTCATGGAAGGTAAAAGCTGAAAACTGGTGAGTAGATTGAATAAAGCAAGGTACTGGTACACCGTCGCCCGCACCGCATAGTCGAACGCCTGCGCCGTGCTCAGCTTTCCGGCCTGGTTGTTATCGTAGATGTTGCCGTAGGCCAAATAGCGTCGGTAGCGGTGGCAGAGCACCACCTCGCTGAAATACCCGAACAGCGCTTCTCGCCGCACCGGCCGCCGTTCCAATATCTGCTTGAATAGCAGCAGTGCCGCGTTGCGCTTTTCCTTATCCTTGCGTACTGGCACCAGCCCAAACACAGTGTAAAAATTAAAGCTCAGCGGCCCCATTACGTTGGCCCAGGGCAGCCCTGGAGCCTGCCGCCACGATGCATCCAGCCGCTGACACGCAGCCACCAGTTGCGAAAAATATGTTTGGCTTATTCCCTCAATCAAATTAATGGTTTTGAAGAAGTTGCCATCTGATTCAAAGCCCAGAAACGTAATCCAGTATACGTTCGAGTCAAGCCGCAATTCCTCCTCAGCATCCGTGATTTTTTTGTACTGGAAGAGCAGGTCCGCTTTGCGGCTCAGTTGAGGCAAACAGCTTTCCACGGCCGTTGCGTCCGTGCTCAGCAGTTGGGGCACCAAGCAGTGGTCAATGCCCGCAATCCTGATTTTGTAGCGTTCCAGTAACTTCTTCGAACCGCGCTCCAGTAGCTGCTGGGCGGCTGCACTTACCTGGTATTGCTGCCGGTAGTCGTTCTTGACAAAGTTGGGGGCGTAGTGCAGCGTCGTCGTCACGAACATCTTGTTTAGGCTGTACCGCTCGCTGATGTCTAACTCACCCGCGTCATCCACGACGTTTCCGGTCGCATAGCACAATCGTCCCGCGCCATTGCCAGGTGCCGCTCCCGTTTTCACGTAACGGCTTTGGATGAAATCGGCGTACCCGCCCACGCCCAGTAGTTCGCCCTCGCGCAACTCTGCCAGCGGCGCAAACCCCGGCAAGGCCAGTTCCGCGCATTTTACCTCCGCGTACACCAGCACGACCCGCTCGTCGAGCTTTAGCTTCTTGGTCTCAGTAAGCTTCTTTAGCGTCGTCTCGTTCTTCTCATTTAGCGCCAGTGCCTCGAAAGCTACCCGCAATGGGTACATCCGCCGCAGCACTTCTGCCAGTGGGCTGTCGTTCAACCCCGGCACTTTCTGCAGTTCATTCAGCAACTCACCTCGTTTGGATTCCGCCGATTTGCCGAAAAATGTCTTGGCAAATTGTCCCAGATTCTTGCGTCCATCCACGCACACGTACACCGACGGGTTGTTACCCCCTCCCACGGCCAGGTTAAACAACTCCCGTGCGCTGCCGTCGTGAAACTCCCGCAAGTCGCCCAAGGCCACCGTACCGGCATCCAAGTCAAAGCACACCGGCAGACAATAATTGCGCAGCGGCCCCTTTTTATCTTCCGTTTGAACTGTCGGAAACTTTAGGATGTCGTCCCACGCCCCCCGGCTTTCGCCGCCCTGTTGGCCCAGCTTAATGAGTGTTTGTAGCATGGTTGATTATTTTGCTCAAAAGTATGATTATTGTCGTGACAACTACTGTCACCACCGCGCCCGCGCCACTTTCTCCCGCAAAAACACCCGAAACGCCTCCGGCTCCACTGCTCGTACTTCCGTGGGCAGCCCCAGCACGAACCGGCCAATGCCCAGGTAGCTGCGCAGTTGGCCCCGAAATACGTAGCCCCGCTCGCCGCTGGCCAGGTCCGGGCTGGTGAACTGCCGCGCCCCGGCGTTTTCCTCCACCAGCAACCGGTAGGCTCGCTCGGTGAGGCGTAGCACCACGGGCAGCCACGTCGGCCCCGACATTCCGAACAGGTCCAGGTGTTCCTCCGTCACCGGATGCACGCACGGGTGGTCCAGCACCACCACGTCCTCCATCCGCCGAATTTTGTAGGTCCGCAGCTGCCCGCTGCTTACCTCCACGGCGTTGAGTTGCTCGAAGCCTTCCGTCAGCGCCACCGGTTCCACTACCCGGTCGCGGCTCGTGCCCGAGTCGGCCGACTGGTAGCGCACCAGGCGCACTTGCTTTCGTTCCAGCACCGCCGTGCTCAGCTGCTGCACCATCCGGCCCCGTTGCAAGTCTACCAACTCGTCGGCCAGCGGAATGAGCTCCGTTGTCCGGCGCAACTTGTGCCGCAGGCCGGCCCCCAGCGGGTGTCCCGCCGCCAGCCCCGCCAGGGCCTGCTCCAGCAAAGCGCTTTCTTCCGCCGTAAAAAACGGGGCTTGCTTCGGCTCCCCCTCAAACAGGAAAAATACCCCCCGCCGGTTTATCCGTTCATCCACCAGGTAGCCCACCTCTCCCAGCAGGTCCAGGTAGCGCCGCACCGTCCGCGTTGAGCAGTCGAGCGCCTGCGCCAGTTGGGCTAGTGTGCGCCCTTGGCCATTGCGTAGCATACGAATAATTTGCAGCACCCGCAGCAGTTTGGCTTGTTCTATCATGGAAAAGGTTAACAGCTAACTCTGGCAAATATCTACCCCAATAAGTCGTTCGGTCCCCCAAATCCCTTCCCAAAATGCATTCGCAGCACAGCTGCAGGATGTTGTGAGGTGGTCCGCTCAGACAGGACACAATTGGGTGTTATTTACAAGTTGTTGCTGGTGAAATTGATGGGAGATTAAGTAGCCGATGCTGGAGTGGCGGCGTTCATGGTTGTCGTAATCAAAATAAGCGGCGACGCTGGCCTGGGCATCAGTCCGGTCGGCAAAGACGGGCCAGTCACGGGCGGCCAGCTCCTCGGTTTTAAGGCGGCTCCACCGGCTCTCGGCCTGGGCGTTGTCGCAGCAGTCGCCGCGTCGGCTTTGCGCCCACTGGCAGCCGTGTTCGGCCGGGTTAGCCCAGCAAATGCTCGCGGTGCGTGCCATCATCCAACAAGCGGCCAGCGAGGCCTTGAGCAGCGCCCAGATAGCCGCCCGATTCCAGCGCACCAAAGCCGACAAGGTGAAGCCCTTGCTCGACACGCTAGCCATGATGGCCCTGGTGCGCCACCTCGAACCAGCGGATGCCTATGCAGTTTAGGGGTCTTAAAAAGACGTGGAAAGCCCCATGAGAACAGAAAAATAAAACGGAGGCGGTGGGGAATAAGAAATAGGCAAAAGTAGCCAATAAAGTTGTGAAAGTAAAGTGTTTAACGGATTGATAAAACGGGTTTTGGCCGGGTTTGTGTATCTATTCAGGTACGCAGGGTCCGATGTCGAACGCTGATTTCCCCACTTCCTTAACGCTTTTCCCATGTCCAGACCCAACACCCCCGCCCTGATTGACAACCCGCAAACTTACACCGACACCTGGGGCGGCCGGATGCTGCGCGAGCTGGACGAAACGGCCGAACGCTCGATGCGCCGGTCCTTGAGCAGCGAGGTGATTACCGACCACCAGCGGGCCACCGCCTGGGAAAAATTCTATCAAGCCAGTTGGGCCCAGAAAATGTTCTGGAGCAACAAAGTCAGCCAGTACGTGCGCCAGGTGCTGAACGGTCAGCGTCAGCCCCGCCCCGAGGTAGGAGCGGCCACACTCCGGCAGGTGCTGGAAATTACTGCCCCTGCGGTGGAACAGGAGGTCGAGCAACGGGTCGAGGCAAGCGCCGCCTCCGCCGAGAGCCGTGAGGGAGTGGCGGTACCCATGTGGGTGAGCCGCGAAACATTGGCCGATTTGCCGGGTGGGTTGCAGTGGTCGGGGACACAGTTGCCCGCTGTAGCGGATTCGGTGCAGGTGGTGCGCCGGGGCCGGCCCCGGCAGGTGCGGGTGGTGGGCTACTTCCACGCCGAGGGTTTCCTGGGGATTGAAGTCGAATTCGAGGGCCGGGTCCCCGCCGTGCTGCGCACTTCCCCCCGCAGCCAGTGCTTTTTCGGCAGTGAGGTCCGGGGGTTGCTCGCGGCCTGAGCCGGTGCAAGTCCGGGGCTGGTGCAAAAGCTCCAAAAATCTCTTTCGCGGTTCGGTTTTTGTGCGTATTCAGGCACAACAACCGATTTCGCAATCTTCCTTCAATCCTTCTTTATTTTTGTTTTATGGATTCCAATGCCCCTGTTGCCGAAGTAGTTGCCGAAGCGGATTTGCGCTTCTTCGTGGTGTTCAACGAAACGGCCCAGTACCGGCATGAACTCGAAGCGTTTAGCCACGAGGACGCGGTGGCGCGCTTCCGCCAACTGCTGGGGGTCACGGGCTACGCCTGCGTTCAGACCAGCGACACCGGGGTGTTCTTCGGCCGTACCGAAGGCGTGTTGCACCGCCGCCATCATTCCTTCGGTCCCGAGGGAGCGCCGCCGAGGGGGGCCACCTGGGTGCCGCACTATGCCCCGCCCCGGGGCTGATGCGCCACCGCCCACCAAGTGCTGGCCCGTCTTTTCCCCACTGCCTTTTTCCTTACCTGATGCTCCGCCCGCTACTGCTCCTTTCACGATGATGGACCTCAAAACGCTGGGTTTCGGTGCCACGTACCGGCCCGGTTTTCCGCTGGCCCCCGAGCCCAAAGCGCCGAGCCTGCGCACCAACCCGCCCTTTTCTCTTTTTCGGCCGGGCCGCCGCGCCGGCGACGTGCTCGACGGGCCCGAGGGGGCCGTTATGGGCGGCGTGGTGGCTGCCCTGGTGCAGCTCGACCATTTCGTTCGGCGGGCCTGCGACATGGGCTTTTTCAAAAACAACATCAAGTTCGAGTTGGGCAAGCTGGTGCAGCAGAGCGACAAGCTGCTCGTCCTCTATGCCAGCCAGTACGACAGCGCGGTAGCCGACGCGGCCAACCGTTTGGGCGGGGTGCTGGGCCAGAGCGCGGAGCTGCTGCTCAACCTCTCGCCGCGTCAGGTGCAGAGCGCCCTTCAGCACCAGCACGAGATGGCCCGGGCCAACCTGGACTACGTGCCCGCGCCGGCGGCCAGCCGGGGGCTGCTGCCCACCGGTGACGGTTGGCGGCTGGTGGCCGTCGAAAGCCCTTACTGCGGGGACGTGCCGGAGAACCTGCGTTACCTGCGGGCCTGCCTGCACGACTGCCTGGGCCGGCGCGAAACGCCCCTGGCTGCCCACGGGCTGCTTACCCAGCCGGGTGTGGTAGCCGCGGACGATGCGACGGCCCAGCAACTGGCCACTGAAGCAGGGGCAGTGTGGACCCAGTTCGCGCAGGCCACCGTCGTCTACACCGACCGGGGCGTGAGCCGCCACATGAAGGAGGCCGTGGCCCGGGCCGGGCGCGAGGGGCGCGAGGTGGAGTACCGCACGTTGCCGGAGTGGCAGCCTGCGGAGCCGGCCGCGGCTGAGGCCACGTAACTTTGTCTTCTTCTAATTCCCCCCGCCCAACCCAGAACCATGCTCGGACCCGACCAATACCAGCGCCTCTACAACGTGGATAACCACCTGCGGGAGGTAGCCGCCAAAAAACGCAGCGATGACCGGGTCGTAAAGGCCGTATTGAGTGCCTACCCCGAAGCTGGGTCGCACCTGCTGTCCAAGCTCGAAGGCTATGATTACTGCCTGGCCGAGTGGCTGCTGCACCTGGACCCGGACCACCGGGTCACTTTCTGGACGCACGACGCCTTCAAGCTATAGGGAAGCGGCTATGCACGTGCTCCAGCTGGGGAAGCCCTCCCCCGTTCACAACAATGCCAACGGGCAGGACAAGGTCCGGGCGGACCTTACGCCGGCTTTCTTCGCGGTGTGCTGTTACCTGAACGGCCCGATGCCGCGCGAGGTGGCCGCTTGGCAGGGCACCTTCGAGTACGGACTTCACGAGGCGGTTCCGGGCATCGCGTTCGTGCTCGCGCGCCTGGCCGGCGGGTCGTGGTCGTTCGATGCCAGCCTGAACTGGCACGTGATGGCCGACGCGGCCGAACGGACCCGGTGGGCCGGGCACGCGGACCCGACGTCCCTTGCCTTCGCGCTGCTCGATGCCGGGACCAACGTGCTGCGGGGCTACCGGCGCTTCCTGCTGGCCCCGGCCTTCGTCGACCAGGCACGGGCGGTCGTCCGGGAGCAACTGACGCGCTTTGCCGACCACCTTGCCGTCAGGGCGGCCATTGCCGCCGCCGAACGACTGCCGCTGGCCGCAATGGCCGCCGCCACCCGTTACCACACCGCCCCGGCCGGTGGTTGAAACCAGACGGTGGGGTAAGAACCATTTGGTTTCTGTGATATCAACGCGCAAACCCGATAACCTGGCACGTCGTTTGTAATTATATACGCACAAAATGTTTGCCGCGACAAGCATTTATCAGGTTGTTATTCTTTCCCTATTGCCATGCAGTTATTCCCGGAGTTTAACGAGAAAATGGCCGGGCGGGGCTTTGATGCCGACGCCTTCACCCTGGTGCTTCATCTGGGTGCTGCTCCCTTCTGCAAACTAGTGGGGGCCACTAACCTGTGCTTTCGTAAGGGCCGGGGGAGCCGCCCGACCTACGTTCGTATGGACTTGCCGGAGAACGAGGGCGGATTCGACCGCCTGAAAATCCACTACCAGGCCGATGAAACCGTCCGCATGGACTTTTATATGTTCACCCCGATGCCTGGGGGCATGAAGCCCCTCAAAGGACCGGTAACGGTCGTGGAGGGCGTGGAGCTGCCTTATATGTTCGAGGTGTTCAAGCAAATCGTCGGATTAGACCTGGAAGAGGGCGCCGGCGTGTAGCCTGGCGTGATTGTGTTTTGAAATGGGAAAGCCCGTGGCCGTTGGTCACGGGTTTTTTCGTGCCCAACGGCCGGGTTGGTCAGGAGCTGCTTCTCAAGTAAATAAACTGTTAGTAATGTGGGCTTACGGGGGTAAAAAGGGCGTTCATGGCCGGGTTTGTGCAGCTATTTAGCTGCCACGACGCTGGCAACAACGCCCCGTCTTATTCCTCCAGCCCGATGAAAATTGCTCAGTACGCCCTGCCCCATGACACGAGCTACAAACTGCTTAGCTCCTTTCACACCGGCGGCATCGAGCACGGCGTGCCCTGTCAGAACTGCGGCAAGCTGCTGAGCCACGTGGCCGTCGTGGCCAACGAGGCGGGTGAGTCGTTCCGGGTAGGTATGGATTGCGCGGCGACGCTTTCTACGGTCAACCCCTTCGAGTTCGACAAGGCCACTGACGCTTTCAACACCGGAAAAGCCGTGCGCAGCAAGCTGCTGGCCGAGCGCAAGAAGTACGCGGGCGAGGGCGTGGTGACGGCCGAGGCCTGCTACGACGGCACGGGCATTTTCGTGGAGGCTTACCGGATGCGCTGGCTGGGTGGCCAGCGGTACCGCGACCTCACGTACCGGAGGTTCGTGGAACTGAATGCTTACGTAAGCGTGGTAAAGCCGCTCTGTGGCGAGCTGTTGCCCGAGCACTACCGTACCATTGCCGAGCAGTTGGCGGAACGTGAGAAGCGCATCGCCGAGCGCCTGGCAGGCGAGGGCATCGGCAGGCTGCCCGGTGTGGCCGTTTGAAGCTAGTTGACCGGGGCAGCTTTGGCGACTTACGGCACTTCTAGCCAGGATAATTGCAATTTCCAACTCTTTATTTTTTCCTGACCAGCGGCTCTCGCTTCTTCTTCCGTATTGAAATAGCTGTCCAGCAGGTCAATGTTGGGTGCCAGTGGAATACCACGGCCGGCTAAGGCCACGTACCAATAGGGTGCTACGTAGAGCGTGTGCAGCGGGCCGGTAATCTGTAACCGGAGCATTTCGCGTCGCAGCGCGTCGTGTGCGACCTTATTGGTGCCAATGGCCCTGGTTTTGGCCTCGCCCAGGCTTGCCACGCGCTCCCAGAAACCCCGCTGCTCGGCCGTAAGCAGCGGGCGCGGCAACTCCCGCCCCCAACGGTGAGCCAACGCGTTGACCCGGTAGTGCGCGTAGTAAAAATCGCGGCCCTGGTCGGTGATGGTATATTTTTCCGCGTGCAGCGGCGTATTGACGGGTGAGCCGGTGGCCAGGCCCCGCCCGTGCAGCAGCACCAGTGTATTGTAATGGATGCGGCCGTAACTCAGGCATTGGGTGTCATCGGCGGCCAGCCCTTCGTGGTCCAGCTCGTAGAGGCGTACCACGGCCAACCACTGCGGCGCTGGCAACAAGCCCTCGGGTTGCGGTGGCTTAACCTTACGTGGCACCACTGCGCGCACTTCGCCGGTAAGTTGGCGCACCAATTTGCGCCCCTCGCGGGTCAATAGAATATGAGGGAGGGAATAGGCACCGGGACCTACTATGATTGCCCGCTCTTCCACTTCGATTAGGCCGCGTTCGGTCAGGGCCTTCCACGTGCTGCCGGTGCCCGAATCTACCAGCCGCTGCCGGCTGACGACTTGCTGCGCCTCTATCAACTGCCGCTGCGCCTCTATCAACTGCCGTAACTCAGTCGGCGGTTTCCCCAAAAAATGTTGCCACCGCCCGTAGGGCATCGCCCGCCACTCCGCAGCCAGCTAGCTGATGCCGCTGTGGTAATCGTGTTTGTGGGCTGCCTCCAACCGTTGGTCGAGCTGGTAAGCAGCCAGTAGGTACTGGCGCTGACGGTCGTTAAGTTTGGTCAGCACAGGGGCAGATTTGAGCAGCATATTATAACAATCCAAAGTGTCCCGCCGTCAGCACCTCTCCAATGGTTTCGAGTTGAAAAGTTAAGTCGTACCCACTGTGTATTCCTCGTTCTATTTTTTCAGCCAGTTGTTCGTAGCTGGTGCCTGCTCGCCGGAATAAGTCGGCTTCTACCACTTGCCAGTCGGCTTCTGACATCTGCTCGCGCTGGAAGACTTTCCGTAACATTGCCTGTAGCGGCGGCACGTAGGGCGATTGGATACTCATCTTATTCGGCGGGCTTGCCTTGTGCGGCGGCCATCAGCGCCGGGATGGCCAGGGCCAGGGCAGCGTGAAATTCCTGGGCCGTGCCCGCTACCCGGCGCGGGTCGCTGCTGCGGGGCGGTCCAAAAACTATCACGCCGGGAATAGTGGCCAGCTCCTCCAGTAGCCAGTTGATGTTGAGGGGGCCGTCTTCCTCGTGGCTGAGGTTGAGCCGCAGCTCGCTTTGGGGTCCCTGCTGGCGGTAGAACCAGGCGTCGGGCATTTCGCGCCGGCGTTGGTAGGCGGTGGCCTCGCTGGTGAGCGGCTGCTGGCAGGCAGCCAGCAGGGTCTTGTATGCGGCTTCGGCGGCGGCCCGGAACACCTGTTCGGTGCAGGGTTGGGCCTGGTCTCCGTGCAGCAGGCCGGGGGCATGCAGGTGCTGCACCTGGAGCTGCTGCGGACTAGCCACGCAGACCCAGGTCGGGGAGTTGTAGCGCAGGTGAGTACGGGTGCGCGGGTCGTACATAAAGTGCGGGTAAGTCGGCTGCTCGGGCATTGAGTAAGGGGCAATGGTAGCCAAATTTAGCTGACTCGGGGTTAATTACTGGCCGGGGCGACGAGCTACCGGGGGAACTGGAAGGGGTTCTGCCGGGAAAGGCGGCACAGCGGCAGGCATTAGCAGTAAGACTGTGCGTATATACGAACAATAATTGCGCCGGACTGCATTCAAAAAAAACAGGCAGTGGGGAAAAGAATGGTCGCATTGTGCGCCGCTGGTATTGGGTCGCAAGATTGACACAAAATCATTTAATCCCTTAAAATTCAGCACTTTGGTACATAATTAGCAATGTATCAATCAGATAAAAAGTGATTTAATTGTCTTTTTAACCGCCGCCTCATGTGCCAGACCCTCGCCGCCCGCCCTAACCGTGCAATCCTCAACCAGGGTCAGAACTGGATAACCCCGCCTAAAAGGCTTGCTTTGTACATCAGGGATGCTTACGGCTGCTGCTATTGCGGGCGCGGCATTGAGGTCGAAGGCGTGGTGCTGACGCTGGAACACATTGTGCCCTACTCGAAAGGCGGTGCCCTGCTTGACCCGAACAATCTGATAACGGCTTGCCGCAACTGCAACAGCGCCCGTGGCAATAAAGCGCTCACCACGTTCGTGAAGGCCAACGCCGGGAAGTGGGGCCGCCGGGCGGACGCTATCCTGAGCCATATCCGCCGCCACCGGGCGATGCCAATTGACACGAAGGCCAGCAACGAGCTGATTAAGGCGCGAGGCAGTTGCCGCAAGGTGCTCGATACGGTGGTGCAGGGCGACCCGCTTCAGTAGGGGGCCGCAAACCGGGGCCAGGTGGTCCACGGCAAGGACGGCACAGGAAGCCGCCCCAACCCTTGAGGGCGGCGGCGGCGAGTACTAGGGGTAGCACTAGAGTAGGAACAGAAATTCCCGCTAAGAGCCTCTAGCATATATGGGGCCTCTCAGAAAATGGAAAATAGGGCAGGACATATTAAGGTAGGGGCCGATTGCGTGGAACAAGAATTAATCAAATTACTTGCTTATAGCAGCTTTGCAGTGACTGTACCTGACGAAGCTCAATTGGTTTAGGTATTTGCATAGTATCACTTTATAGATGCTCACAGTCGCTGGGTAATCTCGTTAATCCCAGGTGCTGCTCGTAGATAAGGAGTTCCGGCAACGAGGGCCGTGCGCTCGGTTTCCTTCAACACCCTGGTACTCCCACGCCCAGCTGATTGTTGGCCCGTTGCCAATATAAAAAGCGGACCAGCATGGCCACACTACGCACTCCTAAATTTGCTGTTTTACCTGGCAAATCTGCTTTATCATGCCTCAAGATTACTTGACTCTGCCTACCGACTTGCCCGCGCCCCCGGATGACGGAGCCTGCGTGCACCTAATCGGTACCAGCCTGCCACCCATCGTGTTAACGGCCACCCACGGCACCCCGGTTAATGTGGGCGGGTTCGCTACGCCGCGCACTGTTCTGTTCGCCTACCCCCGCACCGGCCAACCCGGTGAGCCCTCACCGGGCGGCGATGACTTCTGGAACGCCATTCCCGGTGCCCGCGGCTGCACCCCGGAAGTGTGCCGCTTCCGGGATTTACACGCCGAGTTGTGTGCCCACCAAACCCAAGTCTTCGGGCTGAGCGTCCAATCACCAGCCTACCAGGGCGAGATGACCGAGCGCCTGCACGTGCCGTTTGCCATCCTCAGCGACGAGCACTTGACCCTAACCCGCGCCCTCCAGCTGCCCACTTTCCAAGTCGAAGGGCTCACCCTCCTCAAACGGTTCACGCTGATTGTCAGAGGCGGCATCATTGAGCACGTATTTTATCCGGTTTTCCCCACCACCACCCACGCCGAAGAAGTGCTTCACTGGCTCCAGGCGCACCCATTGCCGGACAACCAATATGTTTTTGACTAAACGACGGCTGTAACCATTCCGCATGACCACTGAAACCAAAGGAATGCTCTACGGCCTGCTGGGTGTGGCCGCCTTCAGCCTCACCTTGCCGATGACGCGCTTGGCCGTGGCCGACCTTTCGCCCACCGTGGTCGGGTTGGGCCGGGCACTGGTAGCCGCCGTGCTGGCCGGGGGGCTGCTGCTCGCTACCCGCTCGCCCCGCCCCAAACGGCGGCAGCTACCGAGTTTAATCATCGTCGCGTTGGGCGTGATTGTCGGTTTCCCGATGCTTTCGGCCTGGGCCATGCAACGGGTGCCGGCTTCGCACGGGGCCGTTGTGGTGGGGCTGCTGCCGCTGGCCACGGCCCTGGCGGGCGTGGTGCGGGCCGGCGACCGGCCGGCCCCACGCTTTTGGCTGTTCAGCCTGTTGGGCACGGCCCTGGTCGTGGGCTACGTGTTGGTGTCGGGCGGTGGCCAGCCGCAAGCGGCCGACGGGTGGTTGTTGGCCGCGGTGGCCGCCGCGGCGCTGGGCTATGCCGAGGGCGGCCGGTTGGCGCGGGAGCTGGGCGGCTGGCAGGTCATCTGCTGGGCCCTGCTGCTGGCGGCTCCGGTGCTGGTGGGGCCGGTGGCGTGGTCGGTGGGGCAGCACGGCCTGCACGCCTCGCCGGCCGCGTGGGCCGGGTTTGCTTATGTGAGCGGCGTGAGCATGTTCCTGGGCTTTTTTGCCTGGTATCACGGCCTGGCGCTGGGCGGCGTGGCCCGCATCGGCCAGCTTCAGTTGCTGCAACCCTTTCTGACCATCGTGGCCTCGGCGTGGCTGCTGGGCGAAAAACTGTCGCTGGGTACGCTGGGCGTGGCCCTGCTGGTGGTGGCAGTAGTCGCCGCCGGGCGCCGCACGGCGGGAGCGGTGAAGCCAGCCAAACCAGTGCTGAAAAATCATTCGGCCGCCTGAGCATCCGGGTTTACAATACCGGCGGCGTCGGGGCCATGTTCGGCGGCCAGCTGGCGCTGACCGGGAAGGTTGTTGCGTTTTTGGCGCGGCAAGCGGCCGGGTAGTGCCGCGTCCCCGACCGGGCCACAATTTATTTACGGCCTGGTCCAGCGCAAAAAGCCGTACAACTAGTTAGGAGTGCCAACTACTTTTGTCAGGTAATCCACCAACAAAAGTTACGCACCCCCATGAAAAAACCCTTTCTTACCCTGGCGCTGCTCAGTGCCCTGGCCACCACCGGCTTCGCCCAGTCGTCGGGCAAGGCGTATGCCAACGCCGACTACACGCCCAAAAAGGCAGTCGTCAACTACCTGCCCGAGCTGGAGACGCTCGTCTTCGAGTTTCAGGTGGCCGGCAGTGCCGGCAAAACGCAACCCCGGCCGGCCGGCAAAACCGACGGCGCGCCCGTGCTCGGCTACGTATTTCCGACCACGCTCAAGTCCACCGACATCGGCATGGGGGCCACCGACGGCATCGTGGCAATGGCCCTGACCTCACACCCCGACTTTGAGGACACGCCCCTGTGGGACGAGAACGGCGACGGCGACTACACCAACGACGGCCTGGTCTGGCACGCCCATTGGGTCGTGCTCATCAAGGATACCCGCGTGGCCGGCGGCTTCTCGGTCAAGGAGTTCGACCACATGGCCGCCGCCCCCAAGCTGCCGCCCACCAGCGCCCCCGGGATGCACATGTACATGGACTCGCCCGGCTTCACCGTCACGATGAAGGGCAACACCGGCCGCGTCGTGGTGCCGCTTGACCGTATCAACCGCCGGCGGGACTTCAAATTCGACCTCGTAACCTGCTACATGGAGGTCAATGCGTCGGATAAGAGCCGCCCCATGCTCGGCGTCTACCAGGTGTACGGGGTGATGTCGGGCAACCTCTCGCTGCCTTACACCGTGGCCGCGAAATAGCGCCCGCGCCATGCCGCCTGATTTGCAGCTCGTGCCCGGCAATAGCCTGCTCACGGCTACCCCGGAAGAAGGCCGCCACCTCGCCGTGAAGCTGGCCCGCCTCGTCATCAAGCTCACCCAGCCCGACGACGAAAAGCGCCGCCAGCAGCGCGCCATCTACGCCGACGACCCGCTGATGCTCATTGCCATCGGCCAGACGGTCGCCGCCGAATTTGCCACCATTGCCGCCGCCAACCACTACTGGCGCGACCAGCCGCCAGCCGGCTAAACCCTACTGATTTCGGTCTAATCACCGCCCGCATTCCTGCCGGGCCTGCCGCCGCTTTTTTCTCACTTTTCCTCATTTTTTTAACCCCCAATCCGCATGGAAAACCCCACCATTCCCGGCTACGCCTACGGTCAGGTCAGCCGCTCCCCCGTCACGCTCGAAGAGCTGGACTTGCTCAAGCAGACGGTCCTTTTCTCGGCCGATGACGTGGCCGCCCTCGCCCAGGCCGGCCAGGTGCTGGCTCCCCAGACCGATGCCATCCTCGACGTGTGGTACGGCTTCGTGGGGGCGCACCCGCACCTGTTGCGCTACTTCTCCCTTCAAGGCCAGCCCGACGGCAATTACCTGGCCCGCGTCCGGGCCCGGTTCGGGCAGTGGATTGTGGACCTCTGCACCAAGCCCTACGACCAAGCCTGGCTCGACTACCAGCACGAAATCGGCTTGCGCCACACCACGGCCAAGAAGAACCTCACCGATGGCGCCGCGGCCGAGCCGCTCATCCACCTCCGCTACATCACCGCCTTCATCGTGCCCCTCACGGCCACCATCAAGCCCTTCCTGCAAAACGGGGAGCATTCGGAAGCTCAAGTGGAAGCCATGTACGCAGCCTGGTTCAAGGCCGTGACCCTGACGGCCACCCTTTGGTCGTACCCCTACATCAAAGAGGGGCAGTTCTAAATCATTCGCCCTTTTACTCCCTGCAATCTCATGGAAGTCGCCGTTTACGACACCTACGTTCCCAAGAAGGACGGCTCGGTGATGCATTTTGATATACTGGTGCCCGACGAGGTGGCCAGCAAAGAGCAGGTCTACCAGTTCGGCCGCGCCTACCTGACCAGCAAAGGCCAGGAAGGACAGCCCCTGACAGCCAAGGAATGCCGCTTCTGCCACATTGAGGAGCCGACCGAAGAAATCCTGCGCGTCATCGATACGCAAGGCTATTACATCATCGAAATGCAGGGGTGCCAGTAGGCACCCCTGTTTTCCCAGCACCACCCGGCCCCATGATTCCCTACAAACCGATTGATTGCGGCTTTCACGACCTGCTGGAGGCCACCATCACCTGGCGCACTTACTCGCACCTGCAATACTTCACCGACCTTTGGGAGTTCATCACCGTCACCACCTTGCTCAAGGACCTGACCAGTGAACGGGACCCGGACGGCCTCACCGAATACCTGGTCATCGACACCGGGGAGCGCATCCGCCTCGACCGCGTGGTGAACGTCAACGGCACTTTCGCCCCGCCTTTTCGCCACTTCCTGGATTTCACCTGTGACTGCTGACCCCGCCGCCCCCAGCCCCTTCGACCCCGACCGGCAAAATCACCCGCCCGACCTGGACCGCAAAATCGTGGCCGCGCTCGAACGGCTGGCCGGCGTGTTCCGCCATTTACTTTGGCAAGAGGCCACCCAAGTGGGTCTGAGCCCGTTGCAGGTGCAAATCGTGTTGTTCCTGTGCTTTCACCGCCCCGGCCAGGGCACCGTGAGCTACCTGGCCCGCGAGTACCACGTGAGCCGCGCCACGGTGAGCGAAGCCGTGAAGTCGCTCGAACAAAAGCAACTGGTCAGCCGGCACATCGACCCGGCCGACCTTCGTAGCCACTCGCTGCAGCTCACGCCCGCCGGCCAGCAGCTGGCCGACCGCGCCGGCCGCTTCGCTGGCCCGCTCAGCCAGCCAGTTGCCAGCCTGCCCGCCCGGCAAAAGCTGAGCTTGTACCAGAGCTTGTTCACCCTGCTGCACCAGTTGCAGCAGGCCGGCATCATTCCGGTGCAGCGTATGTGTTTCTCTTGCCGCTACTATGGCTTTGAACAGCCCGGCGGCCACTTCTGCCACCTGCTCAACATCCCCCTCGAAGGCCCCCAACTCCGCATTGATTGCCTGGAGCACGAAGCGACTGCCGTCATCTGAAGCGGGGAACCGCGCTTCCGGTTGGTTGCCCTCGCTCAGCGGCTAACGTCGCCGCCGGGCACTGCCTGCCGCTATTTTAAGCACAACACGCTCAACCAGCCTATCCATGAATTCTTCGCTCAATTGTGGCAGCCTCTTGGCCGGAACCCACGCGCCGGCCGGTGAGCAAAAAGCCCTGGTGTTGCTCGACAAGGGCGGCCAGAAAGTCATCTTCAAAACCTTCGCGACGGGCGAAACCATGCCCACGCACCGCTACGCCGCCGGGGAGGTGCTGGTAGTGGTGCTGGCAGGACGGCTAACCATCGAGCAGGCCGAACTAAGCATGGAAGCAGGAGCGGGGGATTATATCATTTTCCCGGTCGGTGCTCCCCACTCCCTGACCTGTCTGGAAGCCGCGCGCATCCTGATTTACCGTTAGCATAACCACCCCTGAATCAGCACACTGCTGGTGTTTAGGACCCCACGTATTCCCTCAACCCATGTTAAAACGCGACTTTCTCCGTCAGGGGCTACTTGTAATCGTCGGGGTTCTGGTCGGCCCCGCCGCCCTCGCCCGCATCAGCGCCAACGACCGGCCGCGGGGCGAAGCCAGACCACAGCCGCCAGCCCCCGGCCCCTTCAGCCTGCCGCCGCTGCCCTACGGCTTCGCCGCGTTGGAGCCGCACCTCGACGCCCGCACGATGGAAATCCACCACGATGCGCACCATAAAACATACGTCTCCCGCCTCAATGAGGCCGTGGCCGGCAAGCCGGAAGAGAAAATGACGCTGGAGCAGTTGCTCGCGACCGCCAGTCGGCAGCCCGACACCATCCGCAACAACGCCGGTGGCCATTACAACCACTCGTTGTTCTGGCTGCTGCTCACGGCTCAGGGCGGCGGGCCGGCCACCGGCGGGCTGGCCGCTGCCATCATCCGTGATTTTGGTTCGTTTGACCGGTTCAAGGCCGACTTTACCCAGGCCGCAATGGGCCGCTTCGGCTCGGGGTGGGCCTGGCTCAGTCTCGACCCCACCGGCCGACTCTTCGTCTCCAACACCCCCAACCAAGACAACCCCCTGATGGACTTACCGGGCATCCGGCGCGGTGCCCCCGTGCTCGGCCTCGACGTGTGGGAGCACGCCTACTACCTCAAGTACCAGAATAAGCGACCCGAATATGTGGCCGCCTTTTGGAACGTAGTGAACTGGCCGCAGGCCAACCACCGTTTTGAAGCCGCTTTGAAAGGCTAACCGTTTCATTAAAGGCTGATGCAGCCCGCCTCGCACCGCCGCATGGCCGACATTCACACCCTGAAGGACCTCCGCCGCCTGGTCGGCACCTTTTACCAGCGGGTCCGCGCCGACGAGCTGCTGGCTCCCGTCTTCGCCGCCCGCATTCCCGCCGACCACTGGCCCGCCCACCTCGACACCATCACCCGGTTTTGGGCCGCCGCCGTGCTGAACCAGCCCGCCGGCTACCGCGGCAACCCCGGGGCCAAACACCTGCCCCTGCCCATTGAAGCCGCCCATTTCACGCGCTGGCTGGCCTTGTTTGGCCAAACGGTGGACGAGTTGTTCGCCGGCGATAAAGCTGAGGAAATCAAGGTGCGGGCCGGCCGAATGGGGGAAATGTTTCAAGCCAAAATTGCCGCCGCCCGCACGGACGGCATGATGCCGCTGCTGTAAATATTATCGCCACCACATTGAGCCCAAAGGGACTAGGGATTCGCTTGAACCTGCCCCTTGACCAGATAGTACAACTCTTTCATATCCCGCACTTCCTTAGGCCAAGTCAAGTCTTTAGAAAATTGTCCGTCCCATAGCCTAAATGCTAAAGTGGCAATACCCCAGAGGGGCGAAGCCGGTTCGGGGTTGACAGTTTCTATAAAAGCATTTATCCGGTCGTCAGTACTTGGATGCACCCGACTGGTCGTGGTGCTGCTGAAGAAGAGCATACTGCACAAACCCACCAGAATTCCGCTGTACTGACTGGCTGCCGTGGCCGTCGTAGTGCCCTGTAGCATCAGCTCAATGGCCCGCTGGTCGGCTTCCTTCTCAAATGCAATGCGCACCTGACGCACTTCTTCAGGAGTTCTTCTGAGGCCATTAAGTTGGTCAATGTGCTGCTTTTCAGCGTGGGCAAACTCATGGCAGAGAATAAAATTCATGGCGTAAGTAAACACGCCGTTGGCCCGTTCTACCCACACGTCATCGGAATTGTAGCGCTGCGGATTAGGCAGCGCAGCCATGTCCCAGGGGGTATACATTTTTATCAGGGACCGGCCATAGGCCAGTAGTTCATGCGCCCTATCAATTGCTGCCTGGTCGGGCACTTGCACCATTTGCTGAGCCACTTGATTGTGGCTTGGCTTGGCAACAGCCTCTTCATAGAGCACCATCAGCGAATAGCACATGCACCAGATGTAGGAGAGAAACGTCTCATGCACCATGATTTTGTGCTGCTCATCAATGTAAGGCGTATGGTTATGCCCGTCATCGTCTAAGTCCACCAAGGCTCCCTCACTAATGAAGTAGCCAATGCCCGGCTGAAAATTAATGGCTTCCATTAATTGCTTAGTCAGTGCCGCAAACTGTGGGTTGGTTTCCTCAAACCGGGCTGTAACATTGTGCTGTAGCACCCGGACGGGCTGTAAACCAGGATGATTAATGGGGTTGAGGGCGTCTACCTGCATCTGTATTATTTAGTGTGTGAAGTTTTTATCAAAATATTTCGCCAGTCATCCTTTATCAAAAAGCAGAAGCTGAATGTTGCTCAGGAAAACCCAGGGCTTCGAAAGAAAAGTACCTCGGCTTTGTCTAACCGGCCTTTATCCCTTCGGCGCGGCCAACATCCGCTCAAACCCCTCCCGCCAAGACGGCGGCAAAAAAGGCAGGGCGAGAATCCGCTCAATCTTGGCGAAGTCTTTTTGAGGCAGGTAGTGGCAATCGGCAACGTCCTGAATGGTTACCCCGTGCGGTGAGCGCTCCACCAGGTCCAGCGCGTCGCCTGCTTGTAGCACACCGGTTTGCACCACCCGAAAGTAGATGCCGCAGCGCCGTGCCTCCTGAAACTGTTTCAGCATCCGCTCGTCGTTCAACCGAATGCCCAGCTTGAAACAGGGCCGGCGGGGCTGCACGGCCATCAGCACGGCCGTCCCGGCCCGGAAACAGTCGCCCATCCGCACCGCGCTTTCCAGCAGGCCGGTCGTGGTCAGGTTCTCGCCCAGCGCCCCCGGCCCCAACAATTCCGGCGGCACCAGGGCCTGCCAGTAGGCGTAGTGCTCCAGCGGGTAAGCATACACGGCTTTATCCGGCCCACCGTGTACCCGCAAGTCGGCCTGTCCGTCGCCGGCCAAGTGTTCGGCCAGCACCGCCACCGGCCCCACCACGGGCTGCTTAAAAATGCCCGTGCTCACCGCTCGGCCCTTCCATATCACTTCCCGCGGCAGCCCGACATTAACAGAAACAATTTGCATAAATAGGGCAGGTTTATTATTCGTGGCTCCTTGATTTCGTCAGCTAAGCTACCGGCCGGGCCGATACTCTGCTACCCTGGCCCATCTGCTTTCCTGATTCCGGCCCCGCCGCTCAACTCCGATACCGGTGCAGCACGGCCCCCAGCTGCTCCACGCCGTGGGCCAGCTCTTGCGGCGTGAGCGCCGCGAATCCCATCCGAACGGCATTAGCGGCCGGCCCCGCCAAGTAATAGCGGCTGCCAGGCGTGATAACCACCTTGCGGCGTGCCAATTCCTCCGCTACCTCTTCTACATTCACGTCCGCCCGAAACCGCACCCACAGCGCCATACCGCCGGCCGGCAGCTCGAAGTCCACGAGGTTGCCCGGCAGCCGGCGCAGGCAGTCGGCCAGCGCATCGCGGCGGACGTGGTACGCGGCGTGGGCCTTGCGCGTGTGCCGCTTGATTTCTCCCTCGTCAATCAGGTCGGCCATGGCCTGCTCCAACACGGTGTCGCCCTGGCGGTCGACCAGCGCCCGCAGGCGGCCCAGCGCCGTCACGAACGCCGCCGGACCGGTCACGTAGCCCACCCGCAGCGCCGGTGCAATCAGTTTCGACAGCGAGCCGATATAGATAACCACGCCATGCGGGTCGGCGCTGGCCAGCGGCAGCATGGGTTGGTAGTGGTAATGAAACTCGTGGTCGTAGTCGTCCTCGACGACGGCCACGCCGTAGCGGGCGGCCAGCGCCAGCAGCTGCACCCGGCGCGCCGCTTTCAGCGTCACCGTGGTCGGAAACTGGTGGTGTGGCGTCAGGTACAAGGCCCGCACCGTCCGGCGGGCGCACAGCGCTTCCAACTCGTCCACGCATAGTCCTTCGTCGTCCACCGGCACCGGCACCAGCTCGGCCCCCAGCAGCCGGAAGGTTTGCCAGGCCGGCGGGTAGCCAGGGTTTTCCACCGCCACCACGTCGCCGGGCTGTATCAGCAGGCGGGCGGTCAAGTACAGGGCCATTTGGGTGCCGCGCGTCAGGCAGATACCGGCCGGCGTCGTATTCAGCCCCCGGTCTTGGTTGAGCATCCGCGACAGGGCCTCACGCAGGGGCAGGCTGCCCAGCGGGCTGTCGTAGCCGAGCTGGTTGCGCCGGCCCCGGCCCTGCATCACCCGGCGGTAGGCGCTGGCCAGCGCCGCCACGGGCGCGAGCCGGGCATCGGGGGTGCCGTCGTTGAACACCAGCGCCCCCGGCGGCACCACGGGCAGCAGCTCCGGCTCAAACGGGTCCTGCCACCGAAAGCCCGGCGCTTCTACCTGGCTGCCGGCGGCGGGCGCAAAAGCCGTCGGGGTGCTTTCGGGCAGCCGGCTCGACACGAACGTGCCGCGGGTGTTTTGCGACTCCAGCCAGCCTTGGGCCAGCAGCTCTTCGTAGGCCAGCACCGCCGTTTTGCGGTTCACGCCCAGCTGCTTGGCCAGCTCCCGGGTGCCGGGTAGCGCCGTGCCCGGCAGCAGCCGGCCACGTTGGATTTCCCCGGCAATCAGCTCCCCGATTTGCAGATAAACCGCCCGCCCGGCGGTGAACTCCGGTTGAAAATTAATATCCCAGGCACGGAGCATAACTGGACCCGTTGGTTTGTGTAAACTGGATGAATTCAGGGGGCCAAGTTACGGCGAGTTTTGCAGTGTCAAAAGCCAAGGCAGAAACTGACCCGAATTGCCAAACAGTGTCTGCCGGCCCCGACACCCCCTTTTATTCCACCTTAACCATTGCCTGCCTCATGGAAACCGCAGTGAAAGAAAAGCCCTTCCAGTCGTCCGACTTCCACCGGACCTACGCCCGCCCCGAAGTGCGGATGCCCGACAAGCTGCACCACCCCAACGTGGAGCAGGCCGGCGCGCACGACCAGTTCTCGACCGAGCGCAAGCACCCCGTCTTTTTCGTGGACTTGCCCACCGTAGCCCTGAGCATGACCATCGGCGGCCTGCTGCCCGGTCAGGTCACCAACCAGCACCGCCACACCTACGAAACTGTCATCTACGTGATAGAAGGCGAGGGTTACACCCAAATCGAGGACCGGATAGTGGAGTGGAAGGCCGGCGACGCCCTCTACATTCCGATTTGGGCCTGGCACAACCACGGCAACCGCAGCGATTCGGCTTCCGCCCGCTACGTAGCCTGTGAAAACGCACCACTTCTGCAAAACCTCGGCGTGGCCTTGCGCGAAGAGCGCGGCCGCGACGACATTTAACTAGCCTCTCTAATGTCCAAGCAAGCACCCTTCCAAGGCATTATTGCCTATCCCATCACGCCCTTCACCGCCGCCGACACCGTGGACCTGCCCTTGTACCGGCAGCTCGTGGAGCGGCTGGTAGCCAGCGGTTCCCACGGCATTGCCCCGCTCGGCAGCACCGGCGTGTTGCCCTACCTCACCGACACCGAACGCGACGAGGTGACGACGGCCACCATCGAGCAAGTGGCCGGCCGGGTGCCGGTACTCGTCGGCGTGTCGCACCTCACCACCGCCGGGGCCGTGCGGCACGCCCGCTTCGCCGAGCAGGCCGGGGCCACGGCCGTCATGGTGCTGCCGATGAGCTACTGGAAGCTCACCGAGGCCGAAATCCTCCGGCACTACGAGCAGGTCGCCGGGGCCGTCGGCATCCCGCTGATGGTGTACAACAACCCCGCCACCGGCGGCCTGGATATGTCGCCGGTGCTGCTGCAGCGCCTGCTCCAGATTCCAAACGTAACGATGGTGAAGGAAAGCACCGGCGATGTGCAGCGGATGCAGGCCCTTCGCCGACTGCTCGGCGAAGACGTGGCGTTTTACAACGGCTCCAACCCCCTGGCCCTGGCCGCCTTTGCCGCCGGGGCCACCGGCTGGTGCACCGCCGCCCCCAACCTGATTCCCGAGTTGAATCTGGCCCTCTACGAGGCCATCCAGCGCCACGACCTGCCGGCGGCTCAACGCATCTTTTATCGACAGTTTGAGCTGCTGCAATTCATCGTCGCCAAGGGCCTGCCCCGCGCCATCAAGGCCGGCCTGGAACTACAGGGCTTCGACGGCGGCCACTTGCGGGCCCCGCTGCTGCCGCTCACGGAAGCTGAAACCAGTGAGCTGAGGCGCATCCTAGAGGCCGTAGCGCAGGAGTCTGTAGCTGCTTAGTCCACACACCGGGGCCGGGGTCTGCTTAGCGGCAGCATCGGCCATTTTTTACAATAGGATTTGCGCACTCAGTGGCAAGCATCGTGTTGTGAGATAGCCTTCTTATAGCAGCGGGGAGTGGGTAAGATTACGCTAAGCTCTTCCCAGCAGCCGAGCCATTAGGTGACGCGACCTATAGACGCCTATGGCTACGCTTGACACCGGCGGGGCCGATGCCGAACAATTCCACTGTTGACCTTGGCTAAAAGCTTGGCCCAAACGTCATATTTAGGCTGGTAGTTGATTTGCTCCCAGCTCTTCCCATTCAACGAGGAACAGCACCAGGGTGCGCCAGCAGTGTAAAATAATCTTATTTCCTGCTGCTTCGAAAAGACGATGGCGGTAGAATTTCTAAGCGACGAGCAGGCCGCCCGCTACGGGCGCTACCACGTCGACCTCAGCCCCGAGCAGCTGGCCCGCTTTTTTTATCTGAGCCCGGATGACTTGGCGTTTGTGGCCCGGCGACGACGCCGTCCCAACCAGCTGGGCTGTGCCGTGCAGCTCTGTACGCTGCGCTTTCTGGGCACCTTCCTGCCCGACCCCACCCAAGTACCGGCCGTCGTGGTGGAGACGCTGGCCGCACAGCTCCACGTCGCGGCCACCGAGTTGGCGGACTACGGCAAGCGCATCAGCACCTGGTACGAACACCAGAAAGTGGTGTTGGCCTACCTGAGCTACGCCCCTTTCGAGGCCGCGCAGGCGTTTTGCCTCACGCGCTGGCTTTACGCGCAGGTTGCTACCAGCACGGTGCGGCCCAGCGTCTTGTTTGACCTAGCCACCGCCCACCTGGTCACGTTGCGCGTGGTGCTGCCCGGTGTCACGGTGCTGGCCCGCCTAATTGCGCGGGTCCGGGAGCGCACTGGCCGCTACATCTACCGCCAACTGGTTGCCCGGCTGAACGCGACGCAGCAAGACGCCTTAGAGGCTCTGCTTGTGGTGCTGCCCGGCGAACGGCTCACACCCTTGGAGGTGCTGCGCACGGCCCCCACCCGGGTTTCTGCCCCCGCGCTGGTGGCCGCCCTGCACCGCCTGGACCAGATTCGAGCCATCGGCGTCGGCGACGTGTCCATCCGCGACCTGCCGGAAGCCCGGCTGGCCCGGATGGCCCGGCACGCGCAACTGGCCTGGGCCCAGCCGTTGCTGCGCATGGGACCGGAACGCCGATTAGCGACGTTGCTGGCCTTCGTGCAGGCGCTGGAACGCACGGCTACCGACGACATCTTGGAACTGTTTGACGGGCTGATGAGTGCGCTGGCCCTACGGGGGGAGGCCAAACGCCGACGTGAGCGGCTCCGCTCGCTCAAAGACCTAGACCAGGCCGCCCTACTGTTGCAGCAGGCCGTACGCATCCTGCTCGACGAGGCGGTGCCTGCTGCCACCCTGCGGCAGCAAGTGCTCGGTACCCTCGGCGAAACCGCGCTCCGGGAGGCGGCGGATGTCGTGCAGGCCCTGGCCAGCACCGAGGACGACTTAATGCTCCAGGTTCTGACCGGCAGCTACGCCACCGTCCGCCGATTTTTGCCCGCACTACTCGATGCTTTGGCCTTCGAGGGCTCCCCCTCGGCCAAACCCCTGCTCGATGCTTGGCATTTCTTGCAGCAACTTGAGAAGCCTGGCCGGGGCCGGCCCAAGTGGGCTGCTGCCCCAGCGGCGGTCGTTCCCAAAAGCTGGGCGCGGCGCGTCTTTCCCGGCAAAGGCGAAGTCAATCCGCAGGCATACACACTGTGCGTGCTTGACCGGCTACACCAAGCCCTGCGCCGCCGCGAGGTCTTCGTGCCGAGCAGCGAACGGTACGGCGACCCGCGGGCCGAACTGCTTCGGGGCGAAGCCTGGGAAGCGGCGCGGGAGTCGGTGGCCCGGGCCCTGGACCGCTCCACCGACCCGGCCGTGGAACTGGCCCGCCTGCAACAGCAGTTGCACGCAGCCTACACCGAGGTAAGCGCCAACCTGGCCCACAACACGGCCTTGCAACTGCTGGACGAAGGCGGCCAGCCGTACATCACTTTGACTCCCCTAGCCGCCCAGGAGGAGCTGGCCAGCCTGACGCACTTGCGCGAGCAGCTGGCGGGGCAACTGCCCCCGGTAGAGTTGGCCGCGCTACTGCTGGAAGTTGAGGCCTTCACCGGCTTTGCCAGCGCCTTCACCCACGTAGCCGATGGCCAGACCGCCGCCACGGATTTACCGCTGAGCATCTGCGCCGTGCTGCTAGCCCAAGCCTGCAACATCGGCCTGAAAACGGTGGCGCGAGCGGAAGTGCCGGCCCTGACGCTGCCCCGGCTCTCGTGGGTGCAGCAAAACTACGTGCGGGTGGAAACCCTCACCGCCGCCAATGCCCGGCTGGTGGACGGGCAGGCCCAGCTGCCCCTGGCGCGGGCCTGGGGCGGCGGGGAAGTCGCCTCGGCCGACGGGATGCGCTTCGTGGTGCCCGTGCGGACCATTTATGCGGGCTGGAACAGCAAGTATTTCGCTTCCCAGCGAGGCGTTACCTACTACAACTTCACCAGCAACCAGTTCTCGGGTTTCCACGGCATCGTCATTCCCGGCACGTTGCGCGACTCCTTGTTCATCCTAGCCGGGCTGCTGGAACAGCAAACCAGCTTGGACCCGCGCGAAATAATGGCCGACACGCACGGCTTCAGCGAGGTGGTATTCGGGCTCTTTTCCTTGCTGGGCTTCCGCTTCAGTCCCCGGCTGGCCGACCTGCCGGACCAGCGCTTCTGGCGCCTCCAAAAAGAGGATGACTACGGTCTCCTCAACGAGTTGAGCCGCCATGTCATCAATGTCCGGCTCATCGCTGAGCATTGGGACGACATGCTGCGCCTGGCCGGTTCGCTCAAACTGGGCAAGGTCAAGGCCACCGCCGTGATGCGCACCCTGCAACGGGCCGGTTCCCTCTCTGGTCTGGGGCGGGCCGTGGCCGAGCTGGGCCGGGTGGAGAAAACGCTCTACCTGCTGGCCTACGTCCACGACGAGGCCTACCGGCGGCGCATCCTGGTGCAGCTCAACCGGGGCGAAGGCCGCCACGCGCTGGCTCGCGCCGTGTTCCACGGCAAAAAAGGCGAGCTGCGCCAACGCTATCGGGAGGGCATGGAGGACCAGTTAGGCGCGTTGGGCTTGGTGGTTAATGCCCTTGTACTCTGGAACACGAGGTATCTGCAACAAGCCCTGGAGCAGTGGCCGGCAACGGAGCAGCCGCCGGTGCCCGACGACGTGGCCCGCCTCTCGCCCTTGCTGCACGAGCACGTAAACATGCTGGGCCGCTACGATTTTACGCTGCCCGAAGCCGTCGCGGCCGGGCAGTTGCGCCCGTTGCGCAACCCCGAAAACTGGCAGGAGCGGTTTGCCCCCGTGGAATAACGGGGCTAGCAGCAGACCTAACGGGAGCCGTTACACCAAGTATTTGTGCATCGTCGCCACGGGTACGCCGGTGGCGAGTTCAATTTTCTTAAAGCTCAGGCCCGTGCTGCGCAGCCGGCGTAGTTCGGTAATTACCTCCGGGGCCAGGGCGGGGCGCCCCGGCTTTTTGCTGCTCCGGGCCTGCCCGGTTTTGATGCGTTCCGAGAAGCGGACCCGCTCCTGTTTGGCAATGGCGGCCAGAAAGCCGATGATGGCATCCCGGAACAAGCCGGTGCTGTCCAGGTATTGTTCAGTGAAGGACTTGAACTGCACCCCGGCCGCCGTGAGCCGCTGCAGATGATTAAGCGTTTCGGTTACGCCCTCCCGGCTAAAACGGTCCAGGGCCCAGAACAGCACCACATCAAAGCGCCGCTGGTGTGCATCTACGAACAGCTGCTGAAACTGAGGCCGCTCGGCGCTGCCACCGCTTTCCTGGTCAGTGTACTCCCTGTAAATAAAATAGTCCAGCCGCTGGGCGAAGTCGCGTAGCTCCCGCAGCTGGTTTTCGTTGGTTTGCCCTTTGTCCTTGGTGCTGACGCGGGCGTAAATCGCAGCCTTCATCGAAAGGCAAGTTGGGGAGTGATAGGCATTCGCAAAACTACTGTTTCTCGAACGTCTTTGCTACCGGCCTTGGCAGCTCTGAAAACGACATTTTAGAAGCCGGTTTTCGAGAGAGTTTTTCGAACGCTTTTTCCCGGCCTCGTTCCAGGTGATTTTTGAGCTTCTACTGACTGCTTTTCGAACGCGCATCCAAAGTATTGGAAACGGCATATACTCTTAGCGGGAATTTCTGTTCCTACTATTGTGCGACCCCTACTACACTAAAACGTGGCCAGCAGGCACAGCCCGTAGCGGCTGAGCCAATACAGGGCCAGCCAAGCGCCGTAGCCCAGCGCTGCCAGGACGACCATCTACGGCACCGAGGGTAGCGTTTCGTTCGTGGTGGTTCATAGGGTCAGGACGGGGCTACAGCTATTTTGAGGGGTTTGTCGAGCACGGTAGTGCCGGCGTGAAGCGGGCGGTGATGTCTGTTGCACAAGGTCAAAGATATAAGGGTGGCAGGAGACCGCAAAAACTACAGGTCGGGAAACAACTGCCACAGGGCCTGCTCCACCCGTGCCGTGGGCGGCTTGTCGGATAATTTACTAGGCAGCGGGGAAGGAAAATGTTTGCCCCTGCCCAATAAAGTGCCTTCACGCATTAAATAAGGGGCTTTTCGGTGCGATTTGTGCATCCTTTTCGATGCGTCGGCACTGTTGCTGGTCGTTCAAACTGCCCTTGTCATGTCTGTTTCAGGTCTTGCCGCTTTTGCCCGGATGCACGCCGCCCACGCGGCCTTTGTAAATTCTTACTGTACTGACCGGCGGCCGACTGCCATTGCGGAATTGAAGGCTGCTGACGTGGCTTTTATGGCCGCGATGCCTGGTAGTGCCGTGTTGGTAAAGGCCGAGTGGGAGGTTGAGGGAGTGGTCCAGGGAACGGTGAGCCTGGCGTTCGAGAACGGGGATGTGCGCACGGAGCACGGTGTTAATAACTGGGGTGAGTTTTGTCCTGCCAGCTACTCGCCGGACGAGGCCTGGGCATTCTTTCAGGCCGCCAAGGTGGCGCTTGACCGGGCCTGCGCACTGGATGGGAGCGTGCTGGTGGCTGGTACCCAGACGGTTTTGTCATTCTAGGTATTTTTTACTGCCGGCGGTGGCTTAGGTTCCCCAGTACTTTTTGAGCCGTTGGCAGGCAACATTTCACCCTGATGCTTGTCCATGAGAATGGGAAAACCGGGTAATCGAAAAGCATAGTACAATTTAGCACAAAAACTTGTAATTAGCGTTTTTTATACGTTTTATATGCTATTAATTATGCAGTTAACAAACTGCTAAATTTTTTACCAGCGCTTTCCCTGGGTAATTAGTCAAAAAAACTATTTATAAATAATATTAGCTGCATTAAAAAAAATCAGCCAAAAAAAACGCTGAATCTGTTGAAACCACAGCGGCAAAAGTTACTGATGTTGCGGGTTGCTTAGAAATAAAGCCAATGCCACTAACTTGCTGTAAGTGAAACAGCTTAGATAGTATAAACTAGTATAAAACCTGCGGTTTTTTAACGGATTTTGTGCTAGTTTATACCCTGTTTTTCGGTTTGGTTTTTACAGAACAGTAGGACTTATCTGCCCATCCGCCAGGGCGGAACAACGCCAGGGGGAAAGAGTTCGTGCTGGGTCCGGGTATTGGCTTGCAGGGCCTGCTGACGGCGGTAATCCAGGACCTGCTTGCCCGCGCGCACCAACGCCGCGTTGCAGTAGTTCACGCGGCTGTTGATGCGCTCCTGGCTGTTCTCCTTGAGCTGCCACTCGCGTAGTAGCTTGCCCAGTCCGGGCTGGCCCAGCACGTCCCAGTAGGTGACGATGTTGTGCTCGCTGATGGCAAACCTGCGTAAACCTTCGATGAGGCGCAGGCTGGCGGCATCTGCGAGCCACTCGGGCGGAACGGCCGTACGGCGCGGCTGCCGGAGACGAAACTCCAGGTGGGTAATTTTACGGCGGCCGGCCCCGGTTTTGGCGGCGGTCACGGCAACGTAATCAAAGGCATAGGCCGTGGCGGCCAGTTCCGCCTGCGGGCGGTTTACGGTCTGCTCAATCAAATCCTTCGTGGCCGGGTACTTCATCGCCGGATTTCCGGACTTGTCTTTTCTGGGCTTATTGAGCTTGTCAACCACCGCGCCACAGTCCATGACCTGCCGGAAATCCTCCAGGCTCACGTACCATACCCCCGTATCGTCCCAGCTGGCCAGCATTTCAAACAAGCGCATAGCGTACCAGCTGCCCAGCTCCAGGTAGCCGGGCAACGAGAAGGTAGTGTAGGAGCCGGCCAGGTGAACGAAGTACGGAGCCAGGGCCGGGTTGAGCACGATGGTAATCAGGCCACCCTCCACCCGGGAGGCTTCGGCCTCGGGCAGCGAGGTGTTGAGCAGGTGGCGGGGGATGTAAACCTGCTTGTCCAGGTCCTCGAAGTTCCAGCGCACGTCGGCCAGCTCGTCCACGGCGGCTTTGGCGTATTTGTACACGTCGCGCGGGTCGAGGCCGGTGTTTTTAATCAGGTCCAGTACCCCTACCCGGTAGGCCGGGCAAAGCTCGGTGGCCCCGTAAGGTATCTGTTCCAGCACACGCGCCATGATGCGTTTGCTGAGCACCGAGATTTTTTTTTGGTGCGAAAACGTCACCTTTCGGTGCTGGCGCACGACACCGGCCGAAACGTCCTCATAAGCGTATTTAACAAGAGGTAGGGGAAGGGGTTTAGCCGAATGCTGGTGGGTCATAAATTATACTTTGAAAGGAAGCCCCAAAGGTAAGCAGATTTGCTGCTAAAAAGGAATTGTGGAAAAGTCATTCCTTTTTTAGTGGGAATTTCTTCCTCTTTTGACCAGTGCATTGTGGGAATTTCTTCCCCTTTCAAGGAAAATACCTGTGGGAATTCTTTCCCTTTATAAGGCGGTGTTTGTGGGAATTTCTTCCTTTTTTTAGTTTTTTTCCTTATAGTAAACAATTTAGTGGTTATGGGCAAGAAATTTGTTCAAAAAGAGCTGCAAAATTTGTCTCCGCATAGGCTAAGGCTTTCAGGAAAAAAGTTGCCCACATCGCCCGGGTTTACCCCGCAGGTAAAGCCGAGTTGAAAAAACAAAACTAACGCTCCAACGAACCAGAAGGCAGCTTATGTGATTGTATTATTTTTAGTTTATTTACGTTCGTATATAGACACAAAATATTGAAATAAATCAAATAATTTGTGTCTATATACGAACTAAATTTGGCAATAGGCTGCGCCGATGCAGGATACTCCTAAAAGTTGTAAAACAGCCCTTAAACGCAGAAAAAAGGCAGTCAGGTGCTTTAGAGGTAATTTGTGCGTACATAGTTACATAATAGGGGAAAAAGAATTCGCGGCAACGTGCGTAGGCGGGCACTCATTTACTTTTACAAAACACACACCCTACCACATCGCTCAACTTTACAAGTCCATGGCCACAACCCAACCCCGGACGGGCAGTCCACTCCCCGCTGACCGGCGGTGGAGTCCCTCCCACACGCCCTTTGAAGACCAACAAGAAGCCTGTGCCTGCCCCCCCCCAGCCGTATCCGCAGCGGCCGAAACCAAGGTCCCGCGCCGCCGCAAAGGCCGCACCCTGCACGACATCGTGACCAAGCACCCGGGACCGGACGGCAAGGTTGGGTTTACCTTCCGCGAACTGTGCCCGACGCTGCACGTAGCGGCGGAGTCGCTCCGGGCCGCCCTCATCAACCCCGGTCGCCTTTCGGTCGAAGCAGTGGTGGCCCTGGCTGGCCTCATGAACGAAGACCCGCTGGTGCTGCTGGACAAGGTCTGCCGGGGCGCACGCGACCGGTCCGGGCGCATCTGCGATCAGCGCCAGAAGGTCCGGGTCAGGTAGCTGTGCTGCGTGGCTCCAGGTCCTGGTCCGGACACCGCGGCACCAGGGGGCAGGCTGTTCG
>JANXUO010000487.1 GCA_025356245.1 Hymenobacter sp. | reverse complement strand
CCTCATTCTACTCCATGAAATACTTCCTCCACCTGGCTTACGACGGCACCCGCTACAGCGGCTGGCAGGTGCAGCCCAACGCCCTTACGGTGCAAAGCGAGGTTGACCGCTGCCTGAGCCTGGTGCTGCGGCAGCCCATGCACGTGCAGGGCAGCGGGCGCACCGACACCGGCGTGCACGCCAGCCACCAGGTGGCGCACTTTGAGGCCGAAGTGCCCGCCGACCTGCCGCTCGACCGCCTGCTGTACCGCCTGGGCCGCGCCCTGCCGCCCGACATTGCGCCCCTGCGCCTGCACCCGGTGCCGGCCGATGCCCACGCCCGCTTCTCGGCCCAGGAGCGCAGCTACGAGTACTTCGTGCTGACGGCCCCCGACCCCTTCCGCCGCGCCCACGCCCTGTACCTTGACCGCCCGCTTGACGTGGCGGCCATGAACGAGGCGGCAGGCTTTTTGGTCGGGCAGTTCGACTTTACTACTTTTTCAAAAGTAAAAGGGGCCGAAAACCACTACGTGTGCTACTGCTACGAGGCGGGCTGGCACCCCGTGCCCGGTGGCCTGATGTTCCGCATCCGCGCCAACCGCTTTGTGCGCGGCATGGTGCGGCTGGTGGTGGGCACCCTGCTCGACGTGGGCCGGGGGAAAGTTGCGCCGCAGCAGTTTCGGGAGATGCTGTGGGCCCAAAACCGGGTAGATGCGGGCGGCGCGGCTCCGGCGCGGGGCTTGTTTCTAAGCCGGGTGGAATACGAGAACGGGGTGGTGCCGGGGGAGTGAGGGGTAGATGACTGCAACAGAAAGGCACTTAGAATCAACCGGAAGGCACTTAGGGCCAGCCGAAAGGCACTTAGAATCAACCGGAAGGTACTTAGGGCCGGCCGGTGGGTACTTAGAGCCACCCAAGAGGTACTTAGGGCCGACCGGTAGGCACTTAGGGGCATCTTGGAGGCACTTAGAGCCGGCCGGTGGGCACTTAGGGCCGGCCAAGAAGCACTTAGGGGCACCTTGGAGGCACTTAGGGCCGGCCGGTGGGCACTTGGGCAAGAACGGGGGCTGCCTGGCCCCAAGCTGGCAGGGCACCGGCGATGCGCAGCGGGCTTGAAGGCAGGCGGTTGGCCGCAGCCGGGACGGGCGGGTAACAAGGGGGACAGGTGGTATTGATTTAAAGGAAACAGCAGTACATTTAGCCGTTCGTTGGCTGGTGGCTTGCTGCGGGGCAACGGGTTTTTGTTCACCTCCTTTTTTTTACTTCATGGATACCCCCCAAACCGATGTTGTCACCATGTATCAGCTGGTGACCAACCAGTACTTGCCCAGCGAAGCGGCGGCGGGGCTGCTGGTTATTCCGCTGGTGGCCAAGCTGCGCACCGAAATTTTGACCACCCTGGGCCTTATAAAAGCGGCCGTGGAGGCCCAGGACCACCCCAGCACCGGCCTGAGCCGCAGCCGGGCCGAGGTGAAGCACGAAGCGGCGGTGAAGGCGGATATCGTCCGGCAGCTGGTGCTGCTGTTTCCGCCGTCGGCCACGGCCGAGGCCGAGCTGAAGGCCGGTCCGCTCTCGATGGTAAACGGCGACGAAGCGGGGTTGCTGGCGTATTTGCAGCGCATTCTGGACTACCTGCCCGCCATCAGCAAAGCCGACCGCAAAGAGGTGGGCTACGACGACACGGTGGCCGTGGTGCTGAAAACGGACCTCGACCAGCTCACCAAAACCGTGGGCGAGGTGCGCCAGGTTATCAACCAAAGCAGGGGGGCCACCGCCGACCTGGCGGTTCTTTTCACGACGTTGGGCACCCAGGGCAAGCGCCTCGACAGGGTGGTGAAGATGCAAACCCTGGCCCTGCCCAAGGCGGTGGAGGGGTATTTCAAAGCCCGCCGGGTCATTCACACCGCGCCCCAGCAGCGCCGCCGCACCCTGCAAGGCCCGGCCCACTACGGCACCCCCACCGTGGTGCTCGACCGCCGCCTGGTGCCGCTGCTTTCGCTCACGCTCTCCAACCGCTCGGCCAAAGGCTACACGCTGGGCTTTTACCTGGCCGACACGCCGACGGCGCTGCCGGTGCCGGGGCAGGAGGTACACGTCGTGACCAAGAGCAAGCCCTGGCACCTGGCCAGCTTCGACGAGCTGGGGCCGCCCACGGCGCGCTTCCTGCTGGTGCTGCTGCGGGAGCAGGGGCCCGATGGGCGGTATTACGTGCAGGGGTAAGCCTTGCCCGGCGCGTGCCCCGGCCTAAAAGCTGGGGCACGCACGCAGCTTGGGGGCAGTGCTGGAGGGCTTGTTGATTGGCGTTTTTAATTTATTTCTTGCCGATGAAAAAAAATACCCTCTTGCTTTTGGCCGCCCTGGCCGGCACCGCCGCTCACGCCGCCCCGCGCCCCGCGCCGGGCTTTGGCTTTGAAGAAAACAAGGCCCAATGGCCCGCTGCGGCCCGCTACCGGGCGCTGGTGCCGGGCGGGGCGGTGTGGCTGCGGGCCACGGGCTTCACTTATAGCTGGGCCAACCAGCAGGACCTGGCCCGCACTGCCGAAACCGCCACGCCGGCGCGGCCGTTGCCCGCGTTGCGGGTGCATGCCGTGCTGGTTGATTTTGAAGGCGCGGCGGCCACGCAGCCGGTCGGCCAACGGCCAGCTGAGGCCTACACCAATTATTTTGTGGGCAACGACCCCCGCCGCTGGGCCGACCATGTGCGTTCCTTTGCCGAGGTGCGCTACCCGGCCCTCTACCCCGGCATCGACTTGCGGGTGTACGGCACTGCCCAGGGGCAGCTGGAGTACGACTTGTGCCTGGCGCCGGGTGCCAACCTGGCCGGGGTGCGGCTGCGCTACCGGGGTGCTACCACGCTGCGGGTGCTGCCCAACGGCACGTTGGCCGTGGGCACCAGCGTGGGCGAGGTGCGCGAGCAGCGGCCCGTGGCCTACCAGCTGGGGGCCGATGGGCGGCGCCAGCCGGTGCCGTGCCGCTACCACCTGGCCGGCACCACGGTCACGTTTGAGCTGCCCGCTGGCTACGACCGCAGCCGGGCGCTGGTGGTTGACCCCGTGGTGCAGGCGGCCAGCTACGTGGGCGTGCCGGGGCAAAATGGCTCGGCCCTGGCCCGCACGGCTACCTACGACGGGCAGGGCAATATGTACGTGGCCGGGGTGGCGGCTTATTTGGTGGCGAATACCTCGGCCTACCCCACCACCCCAGGGGCCTACGTGGTGCCGCAAGGCGAAATCACCATCAGCAAGCTCAACCCCACGGGCACGGCGCTGCTCTACTCGACCCACCTGGGCGGAACGCAGCCGGCGCTGGGGCGCATGGAGGAACCCAGCCACCTGGCCTGCGACGCGGCCGGCAACCTGCTGGTGTACGGCTTCACCACCAGCACCGACTTCCCTACCCTGGCCACCAGCTACGACCGCACCCTGAACGGTCAGGACGTTTTTGTTGCCAAGCTTAGCCCGACCGGCTCGGCCTTGCTGGCCAGCACGTACCTGGGCGGCAGCGGCGATGAAACAACCTTTACTACCGGCGATTTGCGCGTCGATGCTGCCGGGGCCGTGTACGTGGCGGGCACTACGGACGGCACGGGGAGCAGAACCTTCCCCACCACGGCCGGGGCGTACATCGGCACGGCCCCGGCGAGCCGGCGCAGCTTTGTGGCGCACCTCGACCCGCAGCTGACCACCCTGCGGTAGGCTACTTACACCAGCAGCAGCCCGCAGGGCGATGAAATCCACGCCCTGCGCGTGTCGCCCACCGGCGGGCAGGTGTACTTTGTGGCCGAAACGCAGAACCCGGCCTTTGCCGTGCCCGCCGGGGCCGCTTCGACGGTGTACTCCAGGGGCTACGTGGGCTGCCTGGCGGCCAATGGCTCGGCCCTGGTGGCGGCCACCTTTTTGCCGGGCACGCCCACCGTTGGGCGCACCCCCGTGGTGCTGCCCACCCGGCTGGCCCTCGATGCGGCCGGCAACGTGTACGTGTCGGGCAAGGGCATTCGGGTGGGGCGAACGCCGGGCGGCTACGTGGCCCCAAGCGCCGTGACGCTGGTGGGCGGGCTGGACAATTATTTTATCAGCAAGCTCAATGCCGGCCTCACCCGCATTGTGCAAACGGCCGTGCTGGCCGGGGGCGACCTGGCCAACAACCTGCCGCTCAGCCTGGGCATCGACCCCTGCGGCAACGCCATCGTGAGCAGTGGCCTGGCCAGTACCCTGCCCGTCAACCCGTACCCGCTCATCAACCTGCTGCCGGGCGGCGGGGTGCAATCCAGCTTCTACATTGCCGCGCTCGACAATACGCTGAGCCAGGTGCTGTTCGGGTCGTACTACGGCACGTCTGTCACCATCAGCCAGCCGGGCTACAATGCCGCCACCGACCCCCAGGGCCGGGTGTACGTGCCGATTTTGACCGTCAATTACAACGGCACCTACCCGACCCTGCCCACCGCCTACCTGCCCGCGCCGCTGCCCAGCGCCGCCCTCACCGCCGGCGACGTAGTGGGCCTTGTCATCGACCCCCAGCTGGCCCTTACTCCCCGCGCCACCCTCATTGCCAATGCTCCCGTGTGCCTGGGCCAGGCGGTGCAGCTGGCCAGCACCAGCACCGGGGCCGGCCGCATCCGCTGGGACTTTGGCGACGGCTCGCCCCGCGATTCGGTCAATGCCAGCCCGCAACATACCTACCCCCGGCCCGGCACCTACCGGGTGCGGCTGCTGGCCCGCCCCGCGCCGGGCTCCTGCGCCCGGCCCGATACCACCTCCGCCCTGGTGCGGGTGGGCGCCCCGGCCGTGCGGGCGCTGCTGCCGCGGGTGTACCTGTGCCCCGGTCAGCCCGCCGTCACGCTTGATGCGGGCAACCCCGGCAGCACCTACGCCTGGAACACCGGGGCCACCAGCCAGACCATTCAGGCCAGCCAGCCGGGAACGTACGTGGTGGCCATCCGCACGCCCTGCGGGCGCGTGGACACGGCCCGCGTGCTGGTGCCAGCCCCGCCGCGCCTGGTGCGCGACTCGCTGGCCTGCGCGGGCGTCGTCACGCTCCGTGTAGCCGACCCCGACCCGGCCGCTACGTACCTGTGGAGCACCGGGGCCACCACGCCGGCCCTGGCCGTGACTGAGCCGGGCCGCTACACCCTGGCCGTGAGTGTGGGCGGCTGCCGCTTCGCGCTGGCGGCCGTGGCGGCTCCGGCCGGGGCCGTGCCCACGGTGCCCAACGTGTTCACCCCCGGCCCCGGCGATGCGCTCAACGCCACCTTCCAGGTGCCGGGCCTGCCGCCGGGCTCGCGGCTGCGGGTGTATTCGCGCTGGGGCAGCCTCGTGTACGAAGCCGCCGACTACCGCAACACCTGGGACGCGGCCGGGCTGGCCGCCGGCACCTATTACTACCTGCTGGAAAATGCCCGCTTCTGCCAAAGCAGCACGTACAAGGGGTGGGTGGAGGTGATTCGCTGATTGGAACGAGTACTGCCTAAGCCCGGCTTGGGCAGTACTCGTTCTGGTGCCGACCTTTGCGCCCTCATGCAGCCTTCTCCTACATCCTCCACCGCCGGCCAGGTTTTCGACTGGGCCGTTTTGCGCCGCCTGCTGGCGTATGTGCAGCCCTACCGCGGCGTGTTCATTGGCCTTATCGGGCTCACGGTGGCCACGGCCGCACTGGGCACGTTGCGGCCCTTTCTCATTCAGCGCATGGTCGATGTCAGCATCGAGCGGG
>JANXUO010000233.1 GCA_025356245.1 Hymenobacter sp. | reverse complement strand
TTTGATGCCTACCCCACCCCGCTACGCCATCAACCCCAACCGCGAACTGCCGTGGAATGGCTTGCCGGAGCTGCCCATTGCGCCGGAGCTGTGGCGCACCCCCGACATCCTGGAGCAGCTGGGCCGGGCGCAGGAGGCCCTGGGGCGGCTGCACGGCCGCAGCGTCGCCATTCCCAACCAGGGCCTGCTCATCAACACCATCAGCTTGCAGGAAGCCAAGGCGTCGAGTGCCATCGAAAACATTTTCACGACCGACGACGAGCTCTACCGGGCCTTCAGCGCCACGGCGGCCGAGCAAGTGGCCGGCCCCGCCAAAGAAGTATTGCGCTACCGCGAGGCCCTGTGGAGCGGCTACGCCTACCTGGCCGAAGCCCCGGCCTTCACCCGCGACTATTTCCTGCGCGTCTTCCGCGAAATCAAGCAAACCGGCGAGGGCATCCGCCCGCCCTTTTCCGAAACCATCATTCGCCAGGGCGGCAGCGGCCCCAATGCCGGCAAAGCGGTGTACACGCCGCCGCGGGGGGCCGGCATCCTGGAAGCCAAGCTCGACAACCTGCTCGCTTTCCTGAACGACGACGAAACCCACCCCGTGCCGCCGCTGCTGAAAATGGCCATCGGGCACCTGCAGTTCGAGGCCATCCACCCGTTTCGGGACGGCAACGGGCGCACCGGCCGGGTCTTCAACATCCACTACCTGGTCCGCAAAGGCCTGCTCGATTACCCCATTCTCTACCTCAGCCGCTACATCGCCGAGCACAAGGAAGGCTACTACAGCGCCCTGGCCGGCGTGACGCAGCGCGGCGACTGGGCCACCTGGCTGGGCTATATGCTGCGGGCGGTGGAGGCCACGGCCCGCCTCACGTTTGAGAAAATAAACCGCATCCTGGCCGCCCGCGACGCGGTGCTGGCCGTGGTACAGGCCGAGCGCAGCATCCGCCGCCCCGAGCTGCTCACCCAGAAAATCTTCACCCAGCCCGTCACCCGCATCCGCCACCTCACCGAAGACCGCAGCTATTCCCTGAACACCGCCCGCGACTACCTCAACAAGCTGGTCGAGCTGCAGGTATTGGAAAAGCAGGTGGTGAAGGGCCAGCTGTACTACCTCAACCGGGAGCTGTATGCTATTTTAGCGGAGTAGTAGGCCGCAACGGGCAGCAGCGCCCGCAGCCGTTTCCGGCGCAGCGGGGCGTGACGAGGACTAATGGGCACTCGACCACCCACCTCCAATTATTCCACAAAACAGAATTAACGTTTTGATTTCTGGAACAGCAGCCCTAGCTTTGTTGTCTCCCCCTAGCCGCTTCGCAAGCCCCGTTGGTATGCACGTATTAAGCAAACCCATCATCAACGCCTTCACCCGCCAACATCCGCAGGCAACGGAGCAGATGAGTGTCTGGTACCACAAAATGAAGCTGGCAACCTGGACCAACCTAAACGAGCTGCGTGCCGATATTCCCGATGTTGACTTCATCACCAACGACCGGTACGTTTTCAATGTCGGCAACTACCGGATAATTGCCATGATATTCTTCAAAGCAAACCAATTGTACATCCGGGGCATCTTCACCCACAAAGAATACGACAAGCGCCGCGCCCAACTCCCTACCCTCTGATTCTTATTGCCGGACGGCCCTCCTTGCCCCCACTTGCCACCTCCCTCCTCGCCATGTCAGTCACCATCACCAACGAAACGCAGTATCAGGCGGCCCTCACCGAAGCCATGCGCCTGGGCCAGGAAAACGAAGCCCAACACCTGGAGCGCCTCCTCGCCCTCGGGGCCGCCATTGATGCCTACGAAGTCCAGCAAGGCCACGAGCCAGCCCAGCCCACCACCCTGGCCGGCTGGCTCGCAGTAGAAATGTTCCGGCTGCGGATGCGCCAAAAGCAATTCGCCAAGTTGATTGGGGTAAGCGAATCGCGCCTCAGCGAAATCATGAACGGGCACCGCGCCCCCAACCTCGATTTTGTAAAGCGACTGCACACGACCCTGCACGTACCGGGAGATAGACTGTTGGAATTGGTGTAGCAGTTTAGCTGATTGGGCTACGTGCAACACCTAACCGAAAACAACCTAAACTTTTTTTGAACATTTTTCATGCAAAAAGACAAATCATCACATGAGCGTGCTGGAATCAGCAAGGAGGAACTTGAGCTTGCTGGAATCAGCAAGAAAGATTTCGACAGCCTTAGCAGAACGGTGTTCAAAAGTGCTGTGTATTCTTTACTAAATGATGGCATACTCACCATTGATGATGTCAACGATAAAGCGACTTTGAGCAAAAAATTATTGCTTAATCTCAAAAAAATCAGGTTTGAGATTGTGGTTGACCACGCTGACAACCTATTAGAAACAGCAAAATCATTCAAGAACAACGGTGATATTAATAAAGCAAAACTGTTTTATGCAACCTTTATAGAGCATGAGCTAAACAAAATTATAGTACACGTATGCGAACGAAAAAATCTGGACAGAAAAACTATAAACGAAATTATCAAATCCATAAACATTATTGGCAAATTAACATGGTTTCCGACACTTTTAGGCATTCCTAAAATAACAGATAAGCACAAGAAAGTTGTTTTGAAGATGTCAGATGAAAGAAACGCTTACATTCATTACAAACACAACCCATCAAAAGAAAGTGAAAGCGTTAGCGAACGAGAAAAAGGCCACATTGAGGTGGAACAAATAATTAAAACTATTTCGTATTTCAGACAGTACTCCAGTAGGATTATCTTCGACAAAAGAAAGGGCCTGATTGATTCGTTGTTGAAAAAAACGAAATCTGCTAATCAATAAAAAGCCGCCCGCTCCCCAAAGGAAGCGGGCGGCTTCATTTCCAACCCTGCCGAAACCTACGCCACCGGCGTAGCCCCCGCATCCTTCGCCTTGCCGCCCCCGCCCGAGTTAAGAATCTTCCGCATCTGCACGTAGCCGTCGTAAATCGGCCGGTTAATCAGCTTAAACGCCTTCATGTCCTCATCGAGGGCGCGCACCTCGTCCATGAGGTGGCCGAGCAGGTCTTCCAGGGCCGCGCCCGACAGCACCCGCTCGTCAATCGTTTTGCGCGTGGCTGGCTGCGCGGTGCGGAACGCCTCCAGCGCCGTGCCCAAGGGTTTCAGCACCGGGGCGGTCAGGCCCTGCTTGGCCAGCTCGGGCGCTACGTCGGCGCGGGCGGCGCTGCCCAGCACCGAGCCCACCACCCCGATAAACGCCAGCGGCCGCAGCTTGCGCAGCTGCTTGCCCGTAAGCGTGACCGAGGCCAGCAAATCGTCGTCGCCCAGGCGGCCCGCCACCCGGCCAAACGGCCCCAGCAGGCCCGGCAGCAGCTCCAGCAGCGTGTTGCGGGCGGCCTGGGCAGCTTCGGTCAGCTTCCGGGTGCGCTTGGCCGTGCCGCCCCGCGCGCCCGATACTTTCCCGTACATCGCCGCGACTTTGGCGGCTTGGTCGGTGGCTATTTCGCTGGGGGCAAGGGCGTCGGCGTTTTCGGCCAGAAAGTCCACCACCCGCCCGGCGGTCACCAGTTGGTCTTCTTTGTACTGTTCCATCAGGCAAAAAGGAGAATTAGTTAACGGCAGTCGCGCCGTCCCGCGCCCTGCGCTTCCGCTTGGGGTCGCCAAGGTACGCGCAAAACCGGAACAACAAAACGCCCAACTCCCCCACCGTCCCGCCAAAACACCCCCCGGCATTCGCAAACACCTGCCGGCCTTCCAAAACACCCCCCGGCAAACCCAAAACACCCCCCGGCCCCGCCCGAACACCCCCCGGCAAACCCGAAACACCTCCCGGCCCCTCCAAAACACCTGCCGGCAAGCCCCAACCCCCCGCCGGCCCACCAAAAACACCCGCCACTTTCCCCCAAACACCCCCCGGCACGGCCAAAACACCCCCCGTTTTCAACCAAACACCCCCCGTCCGTTCCAAAACACCTCCCGAGGGTGCGCTTGCGGAGTTGCCCTCCGAAAGCGCCCTGCCGGGGCGTTGTACGCCCCAATCGTTGCCCAATACCGGCCAAAGCAGCGGCGTACAACGCCGCCGCCGCCCCGCTTTCGGCGTGCCGCCCCGAACGCGCAAAGCGCCCCCCTACCCCATCACCCCCGCCGGCACGGCGTGCAGGATAAGCCACACCAGCTCGCGCAGGATTTCGCCCTCGTCCATCGAGCCGCTGGCGATGCCCTTGCTTTGGGCGTCGGCCCGGCGGATGAGGTGGATGACGTCCATGACCTTGGCCACGGGGTACACGCGCAGGGCCTGCTGATACTCCTTCTGCTGAAAGCTGTTGATGATGCCCAGGCTCTTGAAAACGCCGTCGTTGGGATTGGGGCCGGCCTGGTGCAGCACCAGCAGCTTGCTGAAAAAGTTGAACAGCAGCGTCAG
>JANXUO010000215.1 GCA_025356245.1 Hymenobacter sp. | reverse complement strand
TTCAGGCTACCGTTGGCCAGCAGGTAGGCCAGGGTGCCGAGCTTGCGGTAGCCTTCGGCGACGAGGGTGATTTCGAGCCGCTCGCCGTGCGCGGGCAGGAGGTAGAAACGGCCGTTCTCGGACTGGATGGTGCCTTGCATGACCTTGCCCAGGCTGTCGAGCACGGTCTGGACGTATGGGGGTGGAGTTTTGAGCAGGGGACCAACCAAGGCGCGGGCCAGGTCGGTGTACGTGGAGTCCAGCAGCGGGGTGAACTTTTCGCTGAGCCCGATGATACTGGGCATGAGCGAAAGCATTTCTTTGGCCGGGATGAAAATCGGCCGTTGGGCGGGCTCGCCGATGGTGGCCGGCTTGGGCATGGCCACGCTGTTGTTGCGGGGGGCATCGCTGGCAATATCAAACGCCAGGGAATCGACGGCACTCTTCCCGAAGGTGGCCCGAACGTGGGCGCGCTTCGGAGGACCGGCAGCGGGTGAATTGGGCCGCCGCACCAGGTGCTTTAGTCCGTTGGGCAGAAAGATTTCATCCAAACGACTCAATATGCTAACGGCAACCAACAGGTCAGTGCTTTCCTCGGTGGGGGCGTACACGTTGGGCACTTCGCGCGGAGCCCCCGCGTAGACGACCTGGGCGGCGTAGGCCAGCTTGAGCACGTGGCTTTTGCCGGTCCCGTTGGTGCCCACGATGACGTTCAGGCCGGGGCTAAACTCAAACATGGCATCGGCGAAAACGGTAAAATTCTGGACGTGCAGGCGGTTTAGCATGGGGCGAAGCTACGAAGTGGCGACGGGCAGCGGCTGGGTTACGTGCACGTACAGCTGGTGAGCGAGGTCGGTGGTGAGGCGGGCTAGGGCGGGCTGGTCGGGGAAGGTGTGGAAATGAATTTCGGTTTGGTGGAGGGGCCACTGGCCGGTGTGGGTGCGCACGGCGTAGACCAGCTCGGCCTCGATGCGTTCGGCCAGGTCGGAGAGCTTGGTGTTGCTGGCGTCGGCCAAAGCCAGCAGCATCAAGGGCAGCGGGAATACGAAGAGACGCAGGGCGGGCTGCTTGAGCCACTGGTAGCCCCGGTAGGCACCGCTTGGATGACGGAAGCGCTGGATGCCCAGACGGAGCCGGGCGCCCATGCTGGTGCGGGTGCAACCCACGTAGTGCACCCCGTCGGCGTTGACGAGGACGTAAATCTTGTAGCCGACCTGCGCGGCGGCGGTGCCCAGGAAGGCCGGCTGGGTTGCCGTGATGCACGGAGGAACCTGGCCATCGTAGTGCAGGGAAAATACTTCGGTGGCGTGGGCAGGGTCGAACGGAAGGGCGGCATTTGCCACGGCGCTTACTCGAACAGGTCGGTGAGGGCCAACCGGGCACCGCGCCGGTGGGTGCGTGGGCCCGGTTCCGTCGTGATTTCCTCGGCGGCTACCTCCGGGCCGGCGGGTGGGGCCAGGGCTTCGCGCAGGGCAGTTTGCAGCAGCTGCTCAGCCAGCCGGCGGCTCTCGCGGATGCGCTGCTCCAGGGCGTCGCAGTGCTGCAGGAGCTGCTCCAGCTTCGCTACGATGCGGTACTGTTCTGCTAGTGGCGGCAGAGGAATGGGGAAGGTTCGAATCTTTGTAAGATTGAAGTTGCCTGCTGAGCCGCCCTTACTAGCTATGTTGTTTTTTGAGTAGGCCACTCCGAAAGGGCCATTTATCATGTATGCCAGATAATCAGCAGACAAAAATCCCGGCACCAACTTTACCAATCCTAGACTGACATAAAAAGCAAAGTCAATTTGCTTATCTATTACGGCACACTCGCCGATGCCAGCACCAACACGCGCAATAAGCAAGTCACCTAGTTCTGGCCTTTTAATCCTAGTATACTCCTGATAGGCTTCCTCAGATACATACCGATGCACTTCAGGCATAAAGCGGAAAGGCTTTATATTCTGTGCTGATAGAAATGGCCGCCCCTGCTCGGTATAAGATGGAGTTTGGTGTGTTCCATCTGTAATCAATGTGGCTAAGTCGTCCAGCGTACACCACACCCAACTCGCCGGAATGTCAAACATTCCTTCTACTGCCTCTGCCTCCTCTGCAAACAGCGCTCCTGCCTTGCCCTTCCCTCCTTTTCCCGTCGCAGCTTTGGCCGCTTGCAGCTTCTTCAGCAGCAGGGCGGCGGGTTCGTCGGTGGGGTCTTGGGGGAGCAGCTGGCCCTGCATGGCCTCGCGGAGCAGGGCTTGGCGGAGTTGGGTGAGGTGGGTGAGTTGTTGGTCCGATTCTTCAACAATCATGCTCTGGCGCGCAGCAGAGGCCTGTACCTGTTCAATTATTTCCAGCTGCTTTGCGACAGGAGGAACAGGAATCACGAGTTCGAAAATCTGCTTAGGGTGAACCCGCTTGGAACCAACGCCCCGCGCTAGCTTTTCTAATTCCTTGTATCGGTCACCTACTTTGAAATAAAAGAAAATCCACTCGGGTTGGCAATCCTTCGACACGTCGAAGCTGGGAATGTCATTGCTCGTTTCGAATCCGTCAAGTTCAGGCGGTATCACCCCGAAAGCCCCCTTATGGAAATTCTGAGTACCAAAAATGAATTGCCCGGCCTTACGCGTATAGTAGTTGGTAGCACCCTCGACTTCATTACTCACTGGGCGCTTTTCTACCCCACCAACATTCAGCTTCACCCGAATGCGGCGGTTTGCATCAGCTGCTTCGGATGGCACTTTACTCTGCGTTAGTAAAGCACCTAATTTCATCAGCTTCCAATTCATACCAACTCCGCTTTCAACGCATTCAACAATGCCTCGCTCTTCGAAAAGCTCTGGCCCAACAACTCAATTAATTCGGCACTGGTGTATTCGTGGGCTTCTTCGACCTGGTGCGGGTTTTTGATATCGAGGTCGTAGTTCCGGTCGATAATGGTTTGCACTGGCACGCGCCAGGCTACTTCGCTTTCCTCGCGGTTGTTCCACCAGTCCTCGATGGGCTGGAACTCCTCGCGGCGGATGGTTTTGGTTTTGGAGTAGGACTTCTGGCCCTCGGGCAGGCGGTGCTGGTAGTACCAGATTTCGGTGGTGGGGGTGCCCTTGGTGAAGAACAGCAGGTTGGTGGCCACCGTGGCGTAGGGCTGGAACACGGAGTTGGGCAGGCGCACGATGGTGTGCAGGTTGCAGTCTTCGAGCAGCTTTTGGCGCACCCGCTGCTTCACGCCCTCGCCGGTGAGGGAGCCATCGGGCAGCACCACGCCGGCGCGGCCGCCGTCCTTGAGCAGGTGCATGATGAGGACAAGAAAGAGGTCGGCCGATTCCTTGGTGCGGAAGGTGGCGGGGAAGTTGGTTTCGTTGCCGTTGGCCACCACGCCGCCGAAGGGCGGGTTGGCGAGCACCACGTCCACGCGGTCTTTCTGAGAGTAGGCGCTCAGGGGCTGGTCGAGCACGTCGCGGAAGGTGATGTTGGGCACCTCCACGTCGTGCAGAATGAGGTTGGTGGTGGCCAGCAGGAACGGCAGGGGCTTGTACTCCCAGCCCTTCACCTTCTGGAGCAGCTGCTGGTCGGCCACGGACTTTGCCTGGCTTTTGAGGGTTTCGACGGCGGCGGTGAGGAAGCCGCCGGTGCCGCAGGCGGGGTCGAGCACGGTTTCGCCGAGCTGGGGCGCGAGGGTGTCGCACAAAAATTGGGTAACGGCGCGGGGCGTGTAGAACTCGCCGCTTTTGCCCGCGCTTTGCAGGCCTTTGAGGATGCCCTCGTAGATGTCGCCGAAAGCGTGGCGGTCCTTGGCGCGGTTGAAGTCGATTTCGTTGAGCTTGTTGAGCACCTTGCGCAGGTTGCCGCCCGACTTCATGTAGTTGTTGTTGCCCTCAAACACCTCGCGTACAATGAGGGCGCGGCGGTTGCTGCCGGTGCTGATGTCGAGGTTGCGCAGGGCCGGAAACAGGTCGCGGTCAACGAAAGCGAGCAGCTCGTCGCCGGTCATGCCCTCGTCGTTGCCGGCCCACGTATCCCAGCGGTAGGCTACGGGGATGGGCGACTGGTAGGCGTCGTCCAGGACGTCGAGCTCCTTGTCTTTGTCGGAAAAGATTTTAAAAAACAGCATCCAGGCGAACTGCTCGATGCGCTGGGCATCGCCGTTGAGGCCGGTGTCGGTCCACATGATTTTCTCAATGGACTTGTAGAGGGAGGATAAGTTGGACATGGGAGAAACAAAAAAGCAAACCGGGCGCACAGAACGTCGCCTGCGCGTGGCATTGGCGGATACGACCACGTAGGCGAGGCCGTTAAAAACACCCGTTGCGGCAGTTGTGCCGGCCTCGCCTCAGCGGCAATCGCGCTCTTCGGGCAAGCGGCAGAGGTGGTACGAAATCTTCAAGATGAACAGGTAGTAGCCCTATTGACTGAGCGAAGCCAACCGGCGCGGCAGCAAGGCTGGCCCTATCTCGGCCAGCTCGGAGGCGGGAAACCAAAACGGCCGGTCGAGCAATGCCACGTATTCGGGCAGGCCGCCGGGGCCAGCGGGCAGGTAAAATACGTTGGTCAGGAGCTGGCTACGCAGCTCTTTTTCGATGCTTTGCACTTTGGCGCGGATGGTGGCCGGCGACAGCGACAGCGCCTCCAGCCGGCTGCGGAGGGCCGTGATGAAGTCGGGCAGCGGTACCAAGGGCACAAATCCTACTTCTTTGGGCACGTTGCGGGGGTTGCCCAGCACGTCCACATCGCAGGTATTGGCAATCAGCAGCGCCGGGGTATACCCCTTGCCAAAGCTAGCGGGCCCGGTTTGCCAGACAGGCACCCGAATGGAGGGCAACAGGTCGCCCTGGAGCAAGTAAGGGGCTGGCGTGCTGGCAAAAAAATGGGTGTAGAGCTTGGGCGCCGTGGCCACCGACTCGTCAAACTGACGCAGGCCCTGTACGATGCGGTCTTTCTCCGGGGCCGAGAGAAACGACGGGAAAAGGCGTGCTACTTCCGTTGCGTCGAATGCCATGCGGTGTCTAACAAAAGAACCGCGCCTAGCGCATTCCCGGAATGAACGACTGCGAGCAGGTCATGGCCAACTCATCGGCTAAGCGACTAAGCACGTCGTGCTCGGTAGTGTTCAGGGGCCGTGCGCCCGCAAACAAGGCGTTGGCTACGCCCAGCACCACCGGGTTGGTAGCCCGCAGCTGGAAGGGAGGCATTGGCCGAGATGCTCCGGCCGCTTCGTACCAGCCCAGTGGCTTACGCCGAATAAAGAGGGCAGGCAGCTGTTGTGCATCAACGTAACAAGAGCCGGTTGGGCTGTTGCGCAGCGTGTCGCCGAGCCACCGGGGGCCAGGGCCACCCACCGCCATCTCTTCGCTCCGGCTTTTAAACAAGCTGGTGGTGATGGGGCTGGGCTGAATAGGTAAGTCGAGGGCAGGGGATAAGAACATAAGATTAGGCAATACTTTCTTTAAATTTAGCGGAGGCCACGCTCATAAATGCTGCTCGCGCCGCCGCGTGAGCCGTGGTGGCAAGCATCAACTCGTCGGCAGCGTCGGCCGCCGTGGTGATGGCGTTGCATTCCAACACCACGCGGTCGAGGGTGCCGGGTTGGCCAATCAATACGTTGGTTTGCAGCGTAACGGTGGTAGCGGGTGGCAGATGGAAATGGCTTTGCGATGCGTGCCCCGCCCCCACCGCCCCCGCCAGCTCAGCGAGTTGGGGTAAATGCAGCAAATAATCGTGGGCCACTTCGTCCGCATCCAAGTCGAAATCGTTGATGTAAGCCATTTGAGCTGCCCGCAGCTCTTGTTTAATGTTCAGCGCTTTATACACCGGCAAATAGCGGTGTACTAACTCCGCAAGAAACACTTCCCAGCCCGGATAGGGTTTCAAGCAGTTGAACGACACCACGCCAATGCCGATGATGATGGCGTAGCCAGTAGCCTCGTTGCACAATACCAACGACGGGTGACCTTTGCTTAATTCAGGGGTGATGGCTTCGGCTTCGCTGCCGTTTCCAACACGAATAGTCAGCTCAAAGGGCTGTTGCTCATGAGAGGTAAAGCCGTCCTGCTTTAGCGCAGTATAAAAACGGTGAAAATATTCAAGTGCTGGTTCTGCGTTTGCCGCGTCCACTTCATAGCGGAACGCGCATAATGCCTCACGCAGATAATGGTTTTGAAATTCCATAAAAATTCAAAGCAGCGCAAAACCTAACAACCAGAATTGTTGCCACCCGTGGTGGCAATGTTAGTTGCCGTCACACGGATGTCAGTTAACGGAGAGGAGTGGCAAACGACCTGCAAATGTATAACAAAAGCACCCGTTGGGCCGGGTGTTGCGGAGGTGTTTTAGGCCGTGCGGTACAATTCGGTTTCCAGCTCCTGCACCGCCCGCAGGTACTTGGCCTTGCCGCCGAACTCGCCCACAATTTCCAGCGGCGAACCCAGCCGCGAGAGCGGCAGGATTTTCAACACGTTGATATCTTCCAGGTTTTCGAGGCCTTCGTCGGCGTATTTCTCGGCCAGGGCTTCGAGGATGCGGCGGGCGGCGGGGCCGTACTTAGTGAAATAGTTGCGCTTGCGCACGTTGTTGGCCCGCTCGCGGCGGGTGAGCGGGGGCTGGTCGAAGGCCACGTGGCAGAGCAGGTCGAACAGGTCCACGTCGCGGTTGACGGCGGCTTGTAGCTGGGCCAGCGGTACGCCCTGCTCGCCCAGCTCCTGCAAAATGGCCGCCTTACGGTCGGAGGCCCGCCAGGTGCCCAAAAAATCGTCGAGCGTCGCAAAATGCTCCTTGATTTTCTGGCGGGCGTAGTCCGTCAGCTTGACGGTGACGGGCTTGCCGTGCTCATCGAAAATCACCTCCCGCTCGACCAGCACCGATACGTCGACGCCGTTGACATAGACTTTGCCACGGGGCTCGTGCACGGTGCTGGCACCGCCGGTCAGGACGGGGTAACGCAAGCCGGTGGCGGGGTCGATGGGGTCGTCGCCTTCAGTGACGTCCTCGGGGAATTCGACCGGCTGACCAGTTTCCGGGTCGATGATGGGCGGCTCATCGGCGGGGACTTCTCCCCCACTGGCGCCTTCGGGTTCGAGGTCTTCGACTTCATCCACGATTTTCACGCGGATGGGGTCGCCGTCGAATTCAGGGTCGGCAAAAAGGTCGGTAGCCTGGCGGAAGTCGAGAATGGTGAAGAACAGCTTGCCGTACTCCTCATTGATGCGCGTGCCGCGGCCGATGATTTGCTTGAACTTGGTCATCGAGCCAATGTTGCTGTCGAGCACAATGACCTGGCAGGTTTGGGCATCCACGCCGGTCGTCATCAGCTCCGAGGTGGTGGCGATGACGGGGTATTTCTCTTCGGGGTTGATGAAGTTGTCGAGCTCCATCTTGCCGATGTCGTTGTCGCCGGTGATGCGCATGACGTAGCGGTAGTCCTGGCGGACGAGGTCGGGGTTTTGGTTGGCCAGGGCGGTGCGCATCCGTTCGGCGTGGTCGATGTCGACGCAGAACACGATGGTTTTGGCCATTCGGTTGTAGCCCTTCAGAAACTCGGTGACTTTGCGGGCCACCAGCTCGGTGCGCTCGGCGATGACCAGCTTGCGGTCGTAGTCGCGCAGGTTGTACACGCGGTCGGCCACCAGCTCGCCGCGCACGTCGGTTTTGCCGTCTTCGGGCCGCCAGCCGTCGAGGTCGACGTTGGCGTTGATGCGCACCACGCGGTAGGGAGCCAGGAAGCCATCGTCGATGCCCTGCTTGAGGGAATAGGTATAGACCGGCTCGCCGAAGTATTCGCTGTTGCTGGTTTCGGTGGTTTCGCGGGGGGTAGCGGTGAGGCCGATTTGGGTGGCGTTGCCGAAGTAGGCCAGGATTTCGCGCCAGCTGCTGTCGTCGCGGGCGCTGCCCCGGTGGCACTCGTCAACTACGATGAGGTCGAAGAAGTCGCGGGAGAACTGCTTGTAGATGTTGCGCTCCTCCTCGGTGCCGGTGAGGCCCTGGTAGAGGGCCAGGTAGATTTCGTAGCTTTTCTCGACCTGGTGCTTTTCCACCACGTGCATCTTGTCCTTGAAGTGCTTGAAGTCGCCCTTGCGGGTTTGGTCGAGCAGCGAATTGCGGTCGGCCAGGAAGAGAATGCGCTTTTTGGCCCCGGCCTTCCAGAGGCGGTGCACAATCTGGAAGGCGGTGTAGGTTTTGCCCGTGCCGGTGGCCATGACCAGCAGAATGCGGTTCTGGCCCCTGGCAATGGCTTCGACGGTGCGGTTGATGGCAATCTGCTGGTAGTAACGCGGCCGCCGGCCGCTGCCGTCGGCGTAGTAGTCCTGCTCAGCCATGCGGGCGGCCACGGGAGACGTGAGGCCCTTGGCTTGCTTATACTTGGCCCATAGGGCGGCGGGCGTGGGGAAGTTTTCGAGGCTGACTTCGGATTCGATGGGGCCGTCGGTAGCCGTGCGGTCGTGGAAGAGAAAGCCGTCGCCGTTGGAGCTGAAGACGAACGGAATGTCCAGGATACCGGCGTAGTCGAGGGCCTGCATCATGCCCGCCCCTACGGAGTGCTGGTTGTCCTTGGCCTCAACAATGGCAATGGGAATGTTAGGCTTGAAGTATAGTATGTAGTCGGCGCGCTTGGCCTTACCGCGAGCGGTAAGCTTGCCTTTGACGTAGATTTTGCCGTCGGTGAAGGAGACTTCTTCGAGGAACTGGCTGAACTTGTTCCAGCCGGCTTTTTCGAGCGCAGGCGTGATGTACTTGGTACAGATATCGCGCTCGGAGAGGTCTTTTTTGGATAGCATAAGAAGAGTGGATAAGCCAGAAAGGCGAAGGTAGTCAGCCGGGCCTTACCTTGTTGCCAACAGTACATTGACAAGCATATTTTGGTCTTTTCACTTCACTCATTATGTTCCGCGCTTACCTCGCTGCTTTCGCCCTCCTCCCCGCCTGCGCCCCCACGGCCCCGCTCTTTGCCCCCACGGCCGCCCCGCAGCTCATCTCCCGCCAGTTCAAATTCACCGAAGGGCCGGCCGCGGACCGGCGCGGCAACGTCTACTTCACCGACCAGCCCAACGACCGCATCTGGCGCTACGGCACGGACGGGAAGCTGACCCTGTTCCGCGAGCGCACCGGGCGGGCCAACGGGCTTTATTTTGACGGCCGGGGCCGCCTGCTGGCCTGCGCCGACGAGCTAGGCCAGCTCCTGGCCTTCGGCCCCGACGGCAGCGCCCCGCCCGCCGTGCTGCTGGCCGACGTGCGCGGCCACCGCCTCAACGGCCCCAACGACCTCTGGGTCTGCCCCCGCGGCGGCGGCATCTTCTTCACCGACCCGTACTACCAGCGGCCTTACTGGACGCGAACTGCCCCCGATGCCGCCCTCGGCGGGCAGCGCCTTTACTACCTGCCGCCCGGCGCGGCCCAGCCCGTGGTGGCCGACAGCCTGCTCCAGCAGCCCAACGGCCTCATCGGCACCCCCGACGGCAAGCTGCTCTACGTGGCCGACATCGGGGCCGGCAAAACCTACCGCTACCGCGTGGCCCCCGACGGCCGCCTCAGCCAGCGCGAGCTGTTTGCGACACAAGGCTCCGACGGCATGACGATTGACCGCCGGGGCAACATTTACCTCACCGGCGACGGCGTGACGGTGTACAGCCCCACGGGCCAGCACCTGGCCCACCTCGCCGTGCCTGCCCCCTGGACGAGCAACGTGTGCTTCGGCGGCCGGCGGCGCGGGCAGCTGTTCATCACCGCCTCGGATGGCGTGTTTCGGCTGCCCGTGCGGGTGCGCGGGGCGCGGTAGGGCGCGGCGCGGGGCGGTTTGCTATGCACCCGGCAGCCAGGGCGTTGCCACCGGCGCAATCAGCCTGGGTGGTGTGTGAAGCAGGTGCTGGCACTTGATTCGACAAATACTGACGCGGGCAAATTACGAAAAAAGCAGCATGGGGCGCTTGTACGGCATTTATTACAGCAAAAGTGCCGTTTCACTGACAAGAATGGCAACTTACTGAATGATTTTTGTGTATATTTACCAACCAGGGCACTTGCCCCGGTCTATTAATCCCTCACTTCACAACCTATTTTACCCGTTACCCATGAACAAAACCTACGCTTTGGCGCTGGCGCTGTCCGCTGGCACTGCCCCATTCGCCGCCCAGGCCCAGGAAGGCCGGGCGGCCCTCCCCACCCCCCGGCGCGCTTGCGGCACGATGGAAGTTTTCGAGGCCCAGCTGGCCGCCGACCCGTCGTTGGCCCAGCGCGTGGCCGCCATCGAGGCCTACACCAAGCAGGTGCAGAGCCAGCCCGCCCTGCAACGCGGCATGGGCGCTACCGTCATCATCCCGGTGGTGGTGCACGTGCTCTACAACACAGCCGCCCAGAACATCTCCGACGCCCAGGTGCAGTCGCAGCTGGCCGTGCTCAACGAAGACTACCGCAAGCTCAACGCCGATGCCAACCAGACCCCGGCGGCCTTCGCGGGCCTGGCGGCCGACGCCAACATCCAGTTTGTGCTGGCCAAGCGTAGCCCCACCGGGGCCGCCACCACGGGCATCATTCACAAGTCCACCCGCACGACTTCGTGGACTACCAGCGACGCCGTGAAAAGCTCGAAGCGCGGCGGCGACGACGCCTGGGACGCCACCAAGTACCTCAACCTGTGGGCCTGCAATCTGGGCCAGGGCCTGCTGGGCTACGCGCAGTTTCCGGGCGGCGCGGCCAGCACCGACGGCGTGGTAATTCTGTACTCGGCCTTCGGCAGCCGCGCCAAGTATGCCGCCGGCACCTACACTGCTTCCTACGACCTGGGCCGCACCGCCACCCACGAGGTAGGCCACTGGCTCAACCTGCGCCACATCTGGGGCGATGCCTCCTGCGGCAACGACTTGGTGAGCGACACCCCCACTCAGCAAACCAGCAACTACGGCTGCCCCGCCTACCCGCACGTCACCTGCGCTAACCAGGGCGACATGAGCATGAACTACATGGACTACACCGACGACCGGTGCATGTACATGCTCAGCACCGGCCAAAGCAGCCGCATGAACGCCCTGTTTGCCACCGGCGGCGCCCGCGTGGGCCTGCTCACCTCGCTCGGCGGCACCGTGCCGCGCCTGATGGCCAGCACCACGGCCAACTTCTACCCCAACCCCGCCACCGAGGTGCTCAACATAGCGCTGACCACGTCCGCCACGGCGGTGCGCGTCTTCGACCTGAGCGGCCACGAAATGCCCCAGGCCCGCTACAACGGCCACGGCCAGGTGCAGGTAAGCGCCCTGCCCAAGGGCCTCTACTACCTCACCCTCACCAACGGGACCGAGGTGACGCACCAGCGCTTCGAGAAGGAGTAAGCTACCGGGCACCTCGCCCAATAAATCCAATCAAAAAGAGCCGCCCCGAAAGGAGCGGCTCTTTTTTGTGGCGTGAAAGCCCGGTTTTCGGCACCGCACCTGGACCCTTAGTTGGCCGAACGGTGATACCAACTATTGCTCTGCCGTATGGGTATTACGGCGCTGTGGCTTCGCTTTGGGTTACTCAAACACGTAGCGGGGGTCGTATTCCACACCAAACCGCTTCAGGAAGGCGATGTACTCTTCCTGAAAACTGATTTTGCGGTGGTGGGCTGGTTGGGTGAGGATGTAATTGACCACTGCATCGAGCTGGGAACGGGCGTACGAGAACGCGCTGTAACCGCGCTGCCACTCGAAACGCTGCAGCAGCCGCCGGTTTTTGTTGAGCCATTTGCTGGAATTGGCTTTCAACAGGCGCACCAATTCGGCAACGGTATGGTCGGGGTGCAGCCCGACGAGCAGGTGCAAGTGGTCGGGCATATAATAAACGGCCAACGGCTTGTGCTGGGCGCTTTGAGCAACCCCGCAGAGGTACTTCTGCAACTCCTCGCGCACCGACTCGGGCACGGTAGCCGCCCGGTTTTTCACCGCAAAAATGAGGTGAATGTAAAGTTGCGTGTATGTATTAGCCATCGGAAAATGTCAAATACTGGCAGTATTGCCACCCCAACCGCGTAGCGGTGGCATATTTGTAGCCCGCCCAGCCGCTACGCGGCTGGGCGGGGTTGGCTTACCCTAGCTTCTTATACCGCACCCGCTTGGGCTCCACGTTGCCCAAACGCTGCCGCTTGGCCTCCTCGTAGTCCGAGAAATTGCCTTCAAACCACACCACTTCCGAGTCGCCCTCGAAGGCGAGGATGTGGGTGGCGAGGCGGTCCAGAAACCAGCGGTCGTGGCTGATGATGACGGCGCAGCCGGCGAAGTTTTCGAGGGCATCTTCCAGGGCGCGGATGGCGTTTACGTCCAGGTCGTTGGTGGGCTCGTCGAGCAGCAGCAGGTTGGCTCCCTGCTTGAGGGTCATGGCCAGGTGAACGCGGTTTTTTTCGCCCCCGCTGAGCATGGCAACCTTCTTTTCCTGGTCGCCGCCGCCGAAGTTGAACTTGCTGACGTAGGCCCGCGAATTGACGGGGCGGCCGGCGAGCAGCATGGTTTCGGTACCGCCGGTGATGGTGTCGAACACCGATTTGCTGCCATCGAGGGTATCGTGCTGCTGGTCCACGTAGGCCGTGAGTACCGTGGGGCCGACGACGAAGGTGCCCGCGTCGGGCTGTAGCTGGTCGGTTATCATCCGAAAGAGCGTGGTTTTGCCCGCGCCGTTCGGCCCGATAATGCCCACGATGCCGCCCTGTGGCAAAGAAAACGACAGGTTTTCAAACAGCAGCTTGTCGCCAAAGGCCTTGGTGATGCCTTCGGCCTCGATGACCTGAGCGCCCAGGCGCGGGCCGTCGGGGATGAAGAGCTCGAGCTTTTGCTCCTTGTCTTTGGCTTCTTCGCTGGCCAGCTTGTCGTAGTTGGCCAAGCGGGCCTTGCCCTTGCTCTGGCGGGCTTTGGGCGACATCCGCACCCAGTCCAGCTCGCGTTGCAGGGTTTTGGCGCGTTTGCTTTCCGAATTTTCTTCCTG
>JANXUO010000160.1 GCA_025356245.1 Hymenobacter sp. | reverse complement strand
GAGACGCGAAGGGTCGCGTCTCTACGATGAATGCAGAAACGGCATCAAACCAAAAAAGCCCCGTTGCAATCCTGCAACGGGGCTTTTTCAATCAATCGGGCAGCCTTATTCCTTCGTGAACTTCTGGGTTTGGCGGCCGGTGGCGGTCGTTACTTCCACCAGGTACAGCCCGGCGGGCAGGCCGGCCACTGCCACGTCGGCCTGGCCAGTGGCGGTGGTGCCGTTCAGCAGCACCTGGCCGGTGAGGCTGAGGACGCGGTAGCGGGCCTCGGGGGCCGTGGCCAGGTGCAGCACCGTGCTGGCCGGGTTGGGGTACACCACCAGGCTGCTGCCCGGAGCAGCCACCACGCGCACCGCCGAGTAGGCAAAGATGCCGTCGGCATCCACTTGCCGCAAACGGTAATACAGCGAGCCGCTGTACGCGGGAATGCGGGCGTTGGCGTCGAGGTAGGCGTAGGCGGTGGGCGTGGCTTTGTTGCCCTGGGCGGCTACTTCGCCCAGGCGGGCGAAGGCTTTGCCATCGGTGCTGCGCTCTACTTCGAAGCGGGCGGTGTTGCGCTCGCTGGCCGTGGTCCAGGCGAGGGCCACGGTGCTGGCGGCGGTGCGCACGGCGGTAAAGGCCGTCAGCTCCACGGGCAGGGGGTTGAGGGTGCCGGCGGCGTTGTTGGAGGCCGGGGCCGTGCTGGCGAGGCTAAAGTCGGAGAACGTGGTGAAGGCCGCCGACGTGAGGCTGCCGCTGGCCACGTAGGTGCCGGGCGTGGTGACGTTGGCCCCGGTGGCCGACGTGCGGCCGATGTTGGTCCAGGTGCCGCCGCCCGTGGGGCGCTTAGCCATCACGAAGGAGTTGTCCTGGGGGTAGTTCACCAGGTCGTCGGCCCCGAACGAGAGCGTGACGGTGCCGCTGAACGTGCCCGTGGCGGCCACGGGGTTCAGGCCAAAGTAGCGGACGTTGGACACCCGCGTGAGGCCGCCCGACAAGCCATTGGTGCGGGCTGTGCTGTTGAACTGCTCGGCCACGTAGGTGCGGGTGCTGCTTTGGGCGGCCGTGTTCAGGGTAAGCGGCCGGTAAGCGGCATCCTTGCCGATGGGGAACACCACGGCGGCGGTACCGGTGGCTGTGGCCCGCGCCAGCGGCCCGCTGACGAAGCTGCTGGCCGAGCCGCCCACCACGGCTCCTGCCGTGGTGCGGGTGAGGGTGAGCAGGTTGACCACCTTAGTGCTGATAATGCCGTTGGTGAGGGTGAGAATGTTATCCACTGTCAGGGGAGCACCCAGGGTCAGGGTGCCACCAGTGCGGTTCATGGTGAGGTTGTTGAGCAGCTGGGCTCCGCTGGCAAAGCTCAGGGTGCCAAAGGTGCCCGTGCCCCCCACGGTGAGGTTGCTGCTGCCGCTGCCGTTGAGGAAGCCGCCGGTGAGCACCGACAGGCTGCCGTTCAACGTCAGGGTATTGGCCCCGATAACCAACGTGCCGGCCTGGATGGTGGCCGTGCCGTTCACGGTCAGGTCCGAAGTCAGGGTGAGGGTGTTGGCCGCACCGGGGGCGGTGGTATTGAGCGCGAAGTTGTTGACGGTGGTGAAACCGGAAGCAAACCGCAGCACTCCCAGCGAATAGGTGTTGCTGGTGTTGCGGTTGAATTCGAGGTTGGCCAGCGGGTCAGGCTTGAGAAGCCCGTTCGTGCCCACGAAAATATTGCCCCCGCCATTAGCCACAAACCGGAGCGTGGTGCCTGCATTCAGCGCCAGCGAAGCCGAGCTTTCGTAGAGGGCCAGTCCACCATCGAAGCTATTGCCCAGCTCCAGCACCGAGCCGGTACCGGTGAGGATGCCGCCCACGGCGTTGGAATTGGTGCCGCTGCCCGCGCCACTCACGGCGGCCGTGTAGAGGCGGTAGAGGGCAATGGTGTTGCCGTTGGCGTTCAGGTTTTGGGCCGTGCTTTCGTTCATCAGCTGTAGGTTCACGCTGAACGCGGCGTTGTTGTACGTCACGCCACTCAGCTGATTGTAGCTGCCGTAGAGTTGGATGGCGGAGTAGGACGAGGCTTGGTTGCTGGCATTAGCTACGGCCCCGCTCACCTGGGTATTACTTAGGGTGAGGTTCCCGTTCACCACCAACCCCGACGCCGGGGCCGGAATGGTTTTGATGCCGTTGGTGAGTTGCAGGTTGGCGTACACCAGCGAGTAGCTGGCCCCGTTGGTGGGCGGCACCGCGTAGGTACCGGCCTGGGCCAGCTCGATGGTGCTGGTGGCGTCCTGCACGCCCTGGAATAAATTGCTGATGGCCGCCGTGCTGGTGTTCTGAATAACCAGCGTCGAGTTAGCTAATTGGTCAATGAGGCCGCTGAAATAGGCCGTGGTGGGAATGATGAGCGACGCATTGGCCGTCAGCACCACCTTCGAGTTGGTACCGCTCACCGTCCAGTTGCTGGCAAAGCTGCGGCCCGTGCCCAACACATTGAATACCTGGTTGGCGGTAGTGAAGCTGGCCGGCACCGTGCCCACCGAGCCATCGGCGTTGGCCGTGAAGCTGGCCAGCAGGCTCAAATCCGTAGCGCCGGTTACGGTGTAGAACACCAGCGGCACCACCGTAATGGTGGCCACGCTGGTGGCCACCGTGCCGCAGCCGGCCGTCACGCTCACCGTACCCGATTGGGCACCGCCGGGCACTACCACCGTCAGGCTGGTACCCGCTGCATCCACGGTAGCCGCCGTGGCGGTGGCCCCGCCCGTAAAAGTGATGGTCGGCCGGGGGCCAGTGGTGAAGTTGGCGCCGGTGATGGTCAGCGTTGCGTTTTGCTGAATGGTGCTGGGCGAGGCCGGGCTGAGGCCAGCCACGGTAGCGGCCAGAAAGGGCGTGTCGCCGGTGGTGAATACCAAGGTCGTGGTGTTGCCGCCGCTGGGGCTCGCGGTGGCAGCGCCGCCGGGCCAGGTGCCGTCGGCGTCGGTGGCGGGGCAGCCCACTACCACGCTGCCATCGGCCAGGCTGCGCTGCTCCACGCGGCGAATGCCGTTGGCGTTGGTATTAGGCGTGAGCAGGCCGTAGGCACCGGGCACGCTTTCTACGCTGCCGTACAGGGCGGCGTAGCTGGCGGTGCTCACCGAGCCGTCGCGTTCGATAAACGTACCGGCCAGGGGGCGGCCGGTGCCAGCGGTGTTGTCGTAAATCAGCACAAAGTTGGAAGGCGTGCCGAACGAATTACCGCGCACCCCGGTGGCCTGCGTCGCGCCGGTGCCCAGGGCCTTGGCCGTCACGGCCGACGTGGTGGGCAGGTAATATGTTTCAATGTTGTCGGCAGCGCCGCCGCCGCCGTTCAGCACAATCATCGGGTACACAACATTGCCATCAGCAAAGCGGGCATCGGTAGAGGCTTCCAGACCAAACCAGCCGGCATAGGCCCCCGTGCCGTCGGTGGTGAAGGTGGAGCTGCCGGCAACCAGGCCCGGCCCGCTACCGCGCACGAAGGTCCCGGCCACTTTGGTTTCGATGGGCACCCCAACCCCACCGTAACCGGCAGCATCGGCGGCGGCGCGGGCGGCCGTGTAATACTTGTAGGTCGTGTTGGCCACCAGGCCGCTCAGGGTCACGTTCCACACGTAGGGCAGGCGGGTAGTGCCCGCGCCGCCACTGATGAGCTGGGGCACCACCACTTCAGTGAGCGTGGCCGGGGCCACGGGGCGCACCAGCTTCTGGCGGCCGTCGCTGTAGCCACTGCCGGCGGTGGTAAACACCTGGAAGTAGTAGGTCTGGCCGTTGGTGAGGCCGGTCACGGTCACGGTGCCGGTTTTAGCGCCGTTGTACACCACGTATTGGCCGGCGGCAATCTGGCTGCCGGTGCTGCCGAAAACAGTGTTGGCGGTGTACGTGGTGCTGGATAGCGGCTTGGTGCCGGTGCTGCCCTGCCGGATGGTCACGATTGCACCGGTGGCGCACAGCGCCGGCCCGGTAAAGGTGAGGGTAGCCGTGCCGTTGCCGGCCTGCACGCCCAGCGAATTCAGGTCTACCTCGTTGGTGTCAAATTTGGTGATGACCAGGTCGGTGCCGTTGTTGGCGGCAGTGGTAGCGGGGGCACTGGCTTTCACCCGCACCCGGTAGCCGGTGCCGGTCAGGGTAGCGTTGGGAATGGTGCCGGCAATGGTGCCGCTCGTCACCCCGGCCAGGGTACCCAGCGTGGTTTCGGTGGCGAAGCTGCCTGTTGCGTCGCTCAGCGTCGCCGTAAACACGTTGCCGGTGCCAAACGAGCCGCCGCTCACCGTGAACGGTACGCTGATGGCCGCCGTGGCGCCTTCGTTGATGCAGTAAGGCGCGCCGCTGGGGCTGCCCGTGGTAAGCGTGAAGGCGGGGGCTGCAATACCGCAGTTCACCGAAATATCGTCCAGATAGAAAGGGTTATTGGCCCCGGTCTTCACAAACTGAAGGTAAACAGTGCTGCTGGCATTGTAGGCCGACAAATCCACCGTATAAGTAGTGTAGAGCGGTGAAAGACCAACCGGTGTGGCACCGCCGCTCGAATACGAGATAAGGGTATTGTACGTAGTTCCGTCGGTGGATACCTTCAGGTCGAGGCCGCGTAAGTTGGCGCTGGACGAGCGTGACAAGTAGAATGTTACGCTGTTCGGGTTGGCAATGACCGGAAAGTTGAGCGTAGCCCCGGCCGTACCAAACGAAGCCGCTACAGCACCGGTATTGCTATTGGAATTTGATGTAACAGCTCCGGAAATGGTAAAGCCCGTGGGCGGAAAGGTCCCTCCTTCAAAACCAGTAGACGGGCACGGGGGCGCAGCGCCCGCCACTGTGCCGGTCACGGCCACGTTTTGGGTAGTGGCCCCGGCGGTGTTGGCAATGTTGCCGCTGATGCCGGTGCCGCTGGCTGCTGCCGCAATCCGCACCGAAATGGTCGTCGTTGCCACGCTGCCCGCCGTGGGCGGCAGGCTGAGCGTCGTGGCCGCCGAGGTCACAAAGCCGTTCAGCGACAGCTCGACCCCGCTCGGAGCCAGGATGCTAATGGGCGTAGTGCCCAAATTAGAGCCGCTCACGGTGTAGGTCGAAATGGTGCCGGGCGTGTTCACCCCCACCGTGCCCAGGGCCAGCGAAGTGGGGTTGACGGTGATGGTGGGCGGCACGGACGTTACGCTGCCGCTCACGGTCACGTTCTGGGCCGTGGCCCCGCCGCCGCTGTTGGCAATGAGTTGGCTGTTGTAGCTGGCCACGGCCTGCCCGGCTTTCAACCGAACATAAACAGGCGTGGCGGCCAGGGTGCTGCTGGTGTAAGGCACCAGCAGCGTGGTGGCCGAGTAGCCGCTGCCGCTGCTCAGGCTCACCTCGTAGGCGGTGCCGGTGGCGGTCACGGTGAGGTTGCCGGCAACTGGGGTCAGGTACTGGCCGCTCAGGTTGTAGGGCTGGGCCGGGGTTGAAGGCCCGCTGCCCACCACGTAAGTAAAGCCGCTGAGGGTGCTGGGCGTAGCCGTAATGACCGGCGTGGGGTTGGCCACCGTCACGGTGGCTTCGGGCGTGCCCACCACGGCCCCGCAGCCGGGGTAATTGGCCCGCACCGATACATAATAGGTGCCGGCCGCCGTGCCTAGGTCGGCCACGGTGGGCGTGTAGCTGGCGGCGGTTGCCCCGCCAATGGCGGTGGCGGCGGCGTTGTTGCCGGCCGTGGTGCTGTAATACCACTGGTACGTGGGGGCCACCGCCGAGGCGCTGCTGGCCGTGAGGGCCGTGCCAGTAGTGGGGCCGGTGGCGATGGTGAGGGCCTGCGGGCTACTGCCGGCCACCGTGACAGCCGTGTTGCTAATGATGGTGAACGCCGCCGAGGCGCTGCCCGTAGTGGCGGGCGCGTCGTTGTTTACCCGCACCTTATATAAGGTGCTGCTGGTGGTGCCTGCCGGGACGGTCGCCGTAATGCTGCTGCCCGCCGTGCCAGCCGTAGCGACCAACGTAGTGCCAGGAAAGCTGCCACTGGCATCCGACAGCTCCAAACTGTAGGTGCCCGTGAGGGTGCCGGTGGTGGTGTAGGCCACCGTGATGTCGGTGGCAGTGGTGGCGCACACCGGGGCGCCGGTTACCGCCCCCGTTGTAATGGTGTTGGCGGCGGCGGGGGCCGTGGTGAAGCTCACCTGACTACCGTAGCTGGTGCCGCCCGCGTTGGTGGCGTAGGCTTTCACGTAATACGTGGTGCTGGCCGTTAGCCCGCTCAACGACGAGGTGAAGGCACCGGTGCCGGTAGCAACCGACGCGATGACCTTCGTGCCCGCCCCGTCGGCAAAGCCGTTGGTGAGGCTGTAGAACACGCCGCGCTCCGTGATGCTGGCCCCGCCGCCCACGGCCACCGTGCCGCCGGGGGCGGCCGTGGTCTGGCCGGGGCTGGCATCGGTGGTGCTGCTCACGCTGGCCAGGGTGGTGGCGTTCACCACCCCGCCGTAGCCGGGGCCGGCGCTGTTGGCGGCGTAGGCCTGCACGTAGTAAAGGGTGTTGGCGGCTAGGCCGGTTTGCGCCACGTTGTAAGCGGCCGCCGTGGCCCCGGTAGTGCCTTTTTGGGCTTTGATGATGGTGCTGCCATTGCCCGGCAACACCAGCGAACCCGCCGCGCTCACCGTGGTGCTGTACAGAAAGCCGTAGTCGGTGCTGGCCGTGGGGCTGCCCAGGCTGCTGATGGTAGCGTTGAAGGTGGTGCCGGCGGTGGTTGCCGCCGTGGCGGCGTTGGTGGTGAGGGTGGGGGCGACAGCCGGCGTCAGCGAAAAATCATCTAGCCCTATGTGGGCGTTGCCCCCGCTTGCGCCCACGTTGCCATTGAATGTAAACCTGAATACTGCACCTTGGGTGTTTAGCAGAGAAATGCCGCTAATGGTAATGGAGCGCGAAGTAGAAGTAATACTACCCAAATTGGCCGCAGTGCCGAGGGTGCTGGCACTGGTTAGCGTAGTACCCACAATGCCCGTAGTGACTTGTGAGCCGCCGTTGAGCGCATAGGTAAAATCAACAGAAGTAGGCCGCCCAGAAGCAGAGTATTGCTCTACATTCCAACTAATTGAAAACCCAGTAATAGTACTGCCCGTGTTATTAATAGCGCTCAAGCTTAAAGTAGCCGAATTACCAGACCCCAGCTTTATACCCGCCGCTATGTCGCTACTGCTTGCGTTTTCGCGAAGAGCAAACCTGCCCAACCCTGCTCCATAAGCATCTGTACGGTTATAAAAACCTGCATAAGTTGGCAAGCTGCTACCACCGTAGACCCAGTTACTGGGCAGATTTGCGGCACTACCATCGTAGGTGTCGAAATTTTGTGTTAGAGCTACTCCAAGCGTGGTTATACTCACCTGCCCCCAGCCCAGCAGCGGCAGCATCAACAACAAAAAAACCGCGCCGAGGCGGTTCCAAAGAGCAGTAAGGTTGAGCATGACGCGACCGATTGGTTTTAAATTAGAATAAGCTGACAAATAGCCGCCACAAAGTTACGCCCCCCGGCCGGCAGTTGCTACCCCCAGTGCAATTTATTGTTTGGTTATCGCAAGGTTACGGGCGCGGCGCAGGGCAACCAGGGTTGTTATCTTTTCAAGAAGATATGCCCGGCAGCTAATACACGGTGTTAGGTTGGAGCCGGTTATTTTTCAGAAAATAACCGGCTCCAACCTAACAACCCGTGCTGCACCTTCATCCTCCCACCTTTTCCCGCGCTGCATGGCCCGCCGACACTTTCCCACCTCGTCGTTTGCGTTGCTGCGGGTCTACTACGGCTTGGGCCAGGATGAGCTGGCCGAATACCTCGGCATCAGTACCGGGGTGCTGGCCATGGCCGAAACCGCCGAGCACCTCGGCCGGGGCGTGCCCTTCAACGCCCTCATGCGCTTCAGTGAGCTGGTAGTGTGGCGGCCGGCGGCGGCCGCGCCCGTGCCCTACGTGCCCCTGCCCGACGAGGCGGCCGTGGCCGCCGCCCTCGTGCCCGGCCCCGGCTGCCCCCCCCCCCAGGGTAAACGCATTAAAATTTCGGGGTGCGATTCTAGCCTCTGAGGGCATATTTGCAACTCGTCAAACCGCTTGGTTTTGGGGTTCTCAAAATAGCAAAGGGCCTTTTGAG
>JANXUO010000144.1 GCA_025356245.1 Hymenobacter sp. | reverse complement strand
GGCTGACGATGTTTTTAAGCCAGGCAGCATCCACCACAAAGAGAAAGAGGCAGCCCAAACAGGCTGCCTCTTTCTCTTTTCTCCTATCATCGTCAGCCCGCGCCAGCGGGCGTCATCCGTTCAATCCGTTCGAATCTGCGGTCTATTCGTCGAAGTCGTTGCGGCTGGGGCGGGGCGCGTCGTTGTCGCGGCTGCCTTTGTTGGCGTAGGGCGGCTTGCTGCCATAGGCTGGCTTGTCACCGTAAGCCGGCTTATCGCCGTAGCTGCCTTTGTTGCCGTAGGCGGGCTTGCTGCCATAGCTGCTGCCACCTTCGCGGTTGCCGTAAGCGGGCTTGCTGCCGTAGGACGAGCCGCCGCCGCCGCTGTCGCGGTTGCCTTTGTAGCCGCCACCGTAGCTGCTGCCGCCTTCCCGGTTGCCGCCCTCACGGTTGCCGTAGGATGAGCCGCCGCTGCTGTCGCGGTTGCCTTTGTAGCCGCCGCCGTAGCTGCTGCCGCCCTCGCGGCGGTCGCCGCCGTAGGACGACGAGCCGCCGTCGCGGTTGCCTTTGTAGCCACCGCCGTAGCTGCTGCCGCCCTCGCGGCGGTCGCCGCCGCCGAAGGGCGGACGCGGGCCGCGCTGCTCGCGGTCGCCGCCGCCACCGGTGCGGTTAAAGCCTTCGGCTTTGGCCTCGGTTTCCTGCACCGGCGTGGCAATGCTGAAGCTCACCGGCCGGCCCTGGATGCTGGTGCGGCCGAGCTGGCCCACAATTTCGTCGGCAAACTCGCTCGGCACTTCCACAAAGCTGAACTTGTCGTAGAGGGCGATGTCGCCCACTTTGGCCCCGTTCAGGTTGCTCGATTCCGAAATCAAATCCACGATGTCGCGGGGGTGCAGGCGGTCTTTCTTGCCCATCGTGATGAAGAGGCGCGTGAAGCCGGGCCGGGCCGAACCCGCCGCCTTGCTGGCGTCGAGGCTCTGCTGGGCACTTTTGTCCTCCTTCATCGTCATTTTCAGCAGCGCGGCAGCAATGTCGAGCGACGTAATTTCCTCGCCCTGGTCGAGCAGGCGCTGCACACGGCCCACGTACTTCTCCAGGTTGCCCTTTTCCACAATCTCCTTGATTTGGTTGAGGAACAACGTGGTTTTCACCTCCGAAACATCGGCAAACGACGGCACCTGCTCCAGCTTAATCTGGGCCTTCGTGAAGCGCATGATGTCGCGCAGCTTGTAAATGTCGCGGCCGCTCACAAACGTGAAGGCCTTGCCCGACTTGCCCGCCCGGCCCGTGCGGCCAATGCGGTGCACGTAGTATTCCTCGTCGGCCGGCAGGTCGTAGTTGAACACGGCCTCCACGTCGTCCACGTCGATGCCGCGGGCGGCTACGTCGGTAGCTACCAGCACCTCCAGCGTATTCTTGCGGAACTTGTCGAGCGTGTTCTGGCGCTGCTGCTGGCCCATGTCGCCGTGCAGGCCTTCGGCGAAGTAGCCCTTGGCTTGCAGGTCGGCCACAATCTCGTCCACCATGCGCTTGGTGTTGGCGAAAACGATGGTCGATTTCAGGTTATACATATCGAGGATGCGGGTCAGCACGTCCTTTTTCTGGGGGCCGCGCACCTCAAAGTAGCTCTGCTCGATGTTGGTAACGGTCATCGTCTGGTGGTTCACCTTCACTACCTGCGGGTCGCGCTGGTATTTTTTGGTGAGCTCCATGATGGGCTTGCTCATCGTGGCCGAGAAAAACACCGTTTGGCGCTCCTGCGGCATCTTGCTGAGTACGAACTCAATATCCTCCCGGAAGCCCATGTCGAGCATTTCGTCGGCTTCGTCGAGGATGATTTTGGTGGTTTTGTCAAGCCGCAGCGTGCCGCGCTCAATGTGGTCCATCACCCGGCCGGGCGTGCCAATCACAATCTGCACGCCGCGCTCCAGGGCGCGGAGCTGCCGGTCGTAGGGGCTGCCGCCGTAAATGGGCACCACCATCAGGCCGCGCTTGTACTTGCCGAGCTTCTGGATTTCGCCCGAAACCTGCACCGCCAACTCGCGGGTGGGGCACAGCACCAGCACCTGCACGTCGCGCGAGTCGCCGTCCACGCCCTCAATGGCCGGGATGGAGAAGGCCGCCGTTTTGCCGGTACCTGTCTGCGCCTGACCAATTACGTCGCGGCCCGCGAGCAGCGCCGGAATGGCCGCCGCTTGAATAGCCGAGGCCTCCTCGTAGCCCATCTCGGTGATGGCCCGCTGCACTTCCGGCGAAAGGTTGAGCGAATCGAAGCGAACGGCCACTTTCTCGCCCGTAGCCGAGGCCTTGTTATCCGACTTGGGTTGGGTGGTTTCTTCCGAATGCTTAGCTTCGGGAGCGGCCGCTTCGGCAGCCGGCGCAGCCACAGGGGCCACGTTTTCAACT
>JANXUO010000102.1 GCA_025356245.1 Hymenobacter sp. | reverse complement strand
GTCCCGACAATTTCGGCCTGGGGTGCGGGCCAGTGGCCCGCGAGTAGGCGGCACGGGCCCGGAGGCCCGCGCCACGGCATCGGCTGCAAGCACTCCGTCGCCCCCCCCCCAACGCACAATAGCCCGCCCGGCCCGGCGGGCCAGACGGGCTACCGTCGTCAAAAAAACCGCTTACTGCTTATTCCAGCACCAGCCGCCGCGTTACCACGTCGGCCCCGAGCGTCACGCGCACGGCGTACACGCCCCGTGCCAGGCCGCTCAAATCCAAGGCAACCGGGCCGGTGGCGGTGCGGGTTTGCACGGCCTGGCCCAGCGCGTTGAGCACCTGCACCTGGGCGGCGCGGGTGGCGGGCAGCGCCAGCGTGAAGCGGCCCGTGGTGGGGTTCGGAAACACCTGCACCTGGGCCGCGAGCGCGGCGGGGGCCGTGCCCAACACCACCAGCAGCACTTGGTTGGACGGAGCCGAAGCGCAGCCAGCGGCCGACGTAACCACGACGCTGTACAAGCCCTGCTGGCGGGTGGTGGCCGTGGCGATGGTTTGGCCGGTGGCACCGGGTATCAGGGTGCCGTTGATATACCACTGGTTGCCGCTGGCGGCGCTGCTGGTGGCCGTCAGGTTGCCGACGTTGCCCGTCACGACCGGGGTGGCCGGAGTGGGGTTCACCGTCACGGCGGTGGCGGCCGAGGTGGCCGTGCAACCGCCCGCGTTGGTGGCTATCACGGTGTAGCTGCCGCCTTGCGTCGCGCTGATGGTGGGCGTGGTGGCCCCGGTGCTCCACACAAAGCTGCTGCCGGGCACGCCGGTGGCCGTGAGCACCACGCTGCCGCCGGGGCAGAAGGTGGTGGGGCCGCCCGCGCTGATGCCGGCCGTGGCCGCCGCCCCAATGCTTACCGTGGTGGCCGCCGAGGTGGCGCTGCACCCCCCGGCCGCCGTCACGGTGACGGTGTAGGCGCCCGCCTGGGTGGCGCTGATGCTGGCCGTGGTGGCCCCGGTGTTCCAGCGGTAGGCGTTGCCGGGGGCGCTGCTGGCCGTGAGCGTCACGCTGCCGCCGGGGCACAGGGTGGTGGGGCCACCGGCAAAAATGCTGGCCTGGGCCGCCGGGTTCACCGTGGCCGTTACCTGGCTGCTGGCCGCGCACCCGGCCGCGTTGGTGGCCGTGAGGGTGTAGGTTTGGGCCAGCGGAGCGCCGCCGGTAGTGGTCAGCGTGAGGGTGGGCTGGGCCGCGCTGGCGTTGCTCAGGCCGGTGGCGGGGCTCCAGGCGTAGGCGGTGCCCGGCTGGGCGGGGCTGCCCAACTGGGCCGAGCCGCCCGAGCAGAAGCTGGCCGCCGGGCCGGCGTTGGCCACGGGGGCCGCGCTCACGCTCACGGCCACGGGGGCCGAGGTGGCGGTGCAGCCGCCGGGCGTGGTGGCCGTTATGGTGTAGCTGCCGGCCTGGGCCACGCTGATGGTGGCCGTGGTGGCCCCGGTGCTCCACACAAAGGTGCTGCCGGCGGTGCCGCTGGCCGTGAGGCTCACGCTGCCGCCGGGGCAGAAGGTGGTGGGGCCGTTGGCGGCCACGTTGGCCGTGGCGGCGCTGCCCTGGCTCACGGCCACGGGGGCCGAAGTGGCCGTGCAGGAGCCGTTGCCCACCGTCACGGTGTAGCTGCCGGGGGCGCTCACGGTGATGGCCTGGCTGGTGGCCCCGGTGCTCCAGAGGTAGCTGGTGCCGGCGTTGGCCGTGAGCACCACGCTGCCGCCGGGGCAGAGGGTGGTGGGGCCGCCGGCCGCGATGCTGGCCGTGGGCGTGCCGCCCGAGCTAATGGTGGTAGTGCCCGACGTGGCCGGGCAGCCCGCTGCGCTGGTGCCGGTCACGGTGTAGTTGCCGGGCGTGGTCACGCTGATGCTGGCCCCGGTGGCCCCGTTGCTCCACACGTAGCTGCTGGCCCCGGTCGCGGCCAGGGTGAGGCTGCCGCCGGGGCACAGGACCGTGCCGCCGGGGGCCGTCACCGACAGCAGCGGGGCGGCGTTGAGGGTGGCCGTGGCCGCCGAGCGCGGGCCTTCGCAGGCGCTGCTGCCGCTGCCCGTCGTCACGCCCACGTAGTAGGTCGTGCTGGCGCTCAGGGCGGGGGTGGCGAAGTTGGCGGCGTTGCCGGTGCTGACGGGGCTGCCGCCCGTGGCGGCGGCGTACCAGGCGTAGCTGCCGCCGGCGGGGGCACCGCTGGCCAGCAGCGTCACGCTGCCGGGGCCGCAGCGGCTGGCCCCGGTGGCGGTGGGGGCGTATTGCACGCAAAAGCTGCCGGCCGCCGTGGCCGGGCCGTTGGCGGTGGTGGCCACCACCGGGCCAGCGGTAGCCCCGGCCGGCACCGTGAAGGTGATGGCCGTGCCCCCGGCGTTCACCGTGAAGCCCGGCACGGCCACCCCGTTCAGGGTGAGGGCCGTGGTGCCGGTCAGGTTGGTGCCGCTCACTGTCACCGCCGTGCCCACCGCCCCGCTGCCGGGGCTGAGGGTGCCCAGGGTGCTGGTCGGCCCGCCCACCACCGTGGCCAGAAACGCTACTGGCTCCGTAGTGGTGCTGCCGACGGCTATGGTGCCAAACAATGCGGGCGGTGCTATTTGACCGATGATATGGGCAGTGTTGCCGACCAGTGCCATGCTACCGGCGTAGTCTTCGCCCGCGCCGCCGGCTCCCTGGCTCCAGTTGGTGGTAGCCGTGGTACCGTTGTCAGTAAACTTGGTCAGGAATACGTCGCCGGTCGTGGACGGGCTGCCGGTGTTGCTTACTGCCGTGCCGCTACCCAAGAGGGTTGCTCCCTTGAAGAATCCAGCTAAAAATACATTGCTGCCATTTATTGCAATGCCAAGTCCAGCATCTTGTCGGTTGCTTCCTACCACCTTACCCCAAATGATGCTCGCGCTGTTGCCCGCGTCGGTAGCCTTGAACACAAAAGCATCTGCGTTGCCGAAAAGCGTCAGGGCACTGCTTCCAAAGGTCGAGTTGGACCCCGTGGCGGTGCCGGCCACGTACACATTGTTACCGCTCAAAGTTAACGACGACGGTCGTTCGCTGCTGCCTGGCCCCCCACCGGTAATGGCCCAAGTGAAGGTGCCGATGGCCCCGAAGTCGGTGGCCTTGGCCAAATACGCTTCTTCCGAATTACCCTGACTGTTGTTGGCGGTGAGTGCAAACCCGCCCACGAGCGCCTGGAAACTGACGCCGCCGGTCACATAAACGCCTGTTGCGTTCGCTGCCACGTCGGCCGTGGAAGCATCTGTGGTGATGCCCCAGACAAAGCTGCCGCTGCTGCCCGCATCGGTCATCTTCAGCAGAAAATTGCGGCCGTTGGCTAAATTGAGCGTTACGTTGTCGGCGGTGCAAGAAGTGGCGTTGCCGCTCACGTACCCAACCAAGTAAACACTGCTATCATTGGCAGTGAGTTGATTGATATTGTCGAAGCTGTTGCCGCCAGTGCTGGTGAGGCGCCGCACCCACGTAAAGCTGGCCGTGGCCCCGGCATCGGTCAGTTTCGTCACCAGCACATCAAAGTTGTTGCCCGCAATGCTTAGATTACCCAGATTTACCGCGCCGACACCTACGTTTACGCCCACGTAAATGCTGTTGCCGCTCACGGCAATACTGACAGCATTCTCGAAGCTGGTGCCCGAAATCTGCTGCACCCATACAAAGCGGGCAGTTGTAGGGTCGTACTTGGCTACGAAGCCGTCATCGTCTCCGGCGCTGGTCAGGGTGGTGGTGCCCAAGCGCACCGAACCGCTAAAAAAGCCGGTTACCAGCACGTTGCCCGCCGCATCGGTGGCAACGTCGGTAAATTCAGCCGTTGAGCTGACCACGCCGGTGTTTACCGCCGTGGTAATGGCTTGCCAGCCGGGAGCCTGGCCGTGGGCTAGCCCACTAAAAAGGATTAACAGCCCGGCCCAAAAAGCGGCCAGAACCGCGCCGGTGCGCCGGTGCGCCGGTGCGCCGGTGCGTACGAAGGATGGAAAGCGTTGGTTCATAAAAAACAGGGGTTAAAAAAGGGGGAAAGAAAACGCTGCACTGCCACCGGGCGGGCCGGTCAGCTACTGCCCGGTAAAGATAGGTTGGTTGGATTGAAATAAAGCAAGCCCGACGTGCCTTGCTGGGCGGCGGGACGTTGGCGGCGGCCCGGCCCGGCCCCAGGGCCTTCGTCGGCCGGCGTCCGCACCCCGCCCGCCGAAACGGGTTTGGCCCGTGTAAGCGCCCGCACCCCCTCCTCCGAAACGGGTTTGGCCCGTGCCAGCGCCCGCACCCCTTCCGCCGAAACGGGTTTGGCCCGTGCCAGCACGCGCGCCCCTTCCGCCGAAACGGTTGCGGCCCGTGTAAGTGCCCGCACCCCCCCGGCGGCCAAACGCCCGCCCGAAGTTGGCAAAATAATGCTTACCTATGCGGCTCCATTCAACCCCCCTTACCCCCGCTTCACATGGTGCTGCTTTGTTTCCACCGCTCGCCCGATGCCGCCGACGCGGCCGGGGCCACCCCCACCCCTGCCCCGGCCGCCGCGCCGGGCCGCGCCAAAAAGGGCCGGGTCAAAAACTTCCTGCCCGAAACCCAGGTCGGCCTCTCGGCCCTGGCCACGGCCGTGGCCCCTAACTACGCCGCCGGGGCGGCGGCCACCCCCGCCGTGGCCCTGATTTGGCTGGTGCCCGCCAGCTTCGCGGCGATGGCCGCCGCCCTGGCCCAGCAGCTCGACACGGCCAACGTCCGCAAGGCCGACCGTTCGCCCAACGCCAACGCCATCGATGCCCTCGACCGGGAAATCAACCAGCGCCTGGGCAACGTCCGCACCTACCTCGAACGCCAGTACGAAGACGAACCCGACGACAGCGTGCGCGGCTACCTGCCCGCCCTGGGCTTCAAGCAGCAATACGGCAGCTACGTGTTTCCGCGCGGGCAGAAAGACCGGCTCGATGCCCTCACCACCCTGCTCACCGGCCTGCCCAAGCACGGCCTCGCCGCCAACAAGTACGGCCTTGCCTACTGGACCACCATGCGCGACACCTACCGCCAAGCCCTGCAAACCGCCGGCAGCGCCGCCGGCCAGGTATCGACGGTGGTGGACACCAAAAACGAGCTGCTCGACCAGGCCACCGAGGTGCTGCGGGCCATTTACTACCTCCTGCGGGCGCAGTTCCCCAAAAGCTGGAAGGCCAGGCTCCGCGCCTACGGCTACCAGGAAGAAGGGTATTAGCGGCGGTTCTACGCGGCGTTGGGGGCACCCCGCGCCCCCAACGCCGCCCCGTGCCCGTGTTGATTTCAGCCCACCACGGCCACGCCGTAGCGATGGAATTGCCGGTCCGAGGTTAGCACGGGCAGGCTTTCGGTCAGGGCCTGGGCGATGATGAGCAAGTCGAAGGGGTCGCCGTGGCCCGCGATTTTGGGCAGCGCGGCAATGTGCAACAAGTGGCGCTGTTTGATGGGCAGCAGCCGGACCTTGAACTGCCGCCGCAACTGCACGGCCAGTTGTTCGAGCGACACGCCGGTTTGAAAGTCCAGCTTGCCCAGGCGCACCTTGATGGCCATTTCCCAGATGCTGGCCGGGCTGACGAACAGCGTGTTGTCGGGGTCAGATAAAATTTGCCGTTGGCGCGGGCTCAGGGCTTGCGGGTTGGTTATGGCCACAATCAGGGCGTTGGTATCGAGCAGGTATTTCATCCACTACTCGATGGGGGGCATGGCGGGCCAGTTTTCGTCAAGCCAGTTTTCGGGCCGCTCGTGCGGCTCAAAAAAATCGGGGTGAACGATGAGTTTGTCCTTCCAGGCACCCAGGATGAAGTTCGATTTCTTGACCGGCTTCTTTACCGCCGTTTTGGCGGCGGGCTTGGCGGCCGTGCCGCTCTTGGGCGCGGCGGCTTTTTTCTTAGGTTTGGGAGCGATGGTGGGCATGGTTGTTGGGCCTGATGGGACTGCTAAGGTAACGCCGCCGCCCAAAACATCGTTGCGCCCCGCCGCCCCCGCTGCCGTGCCGACCTTTGCGGCATGGAACCCCTCATTGCCCCCGAAGAAAACGCCCTTCACACCCCGGCCCTCGCCCCGGCCGAAACTGCCCCTGCCGCTCCCGCCTTCGCCGACTTCAAGCTTAACAAACAGCTCCTTACGGCCGTGGTCGAGGCGGGCTTTACGCTGCCCACGCCCGTTCAAATCCAGACCATTCCGCTGCTGCTGGCGGGGCACGACGTGCTGGGCATTGCCCAAACCGGCACCGGCAAAACGGCCGCCTTTGGCCTGCCGCTGCTCATGAAGGTGAAGTACGCCCAGGGCCAGAACCCCCGCGCCCTCGTGCTGGCCCCGACCCGTGAGCTGGCCATTCAGATTGAAAAACACCTGCTGGCCCTGGCCACCGGCACCGACCTGCGCATCTTCGCCATCTTCGGCGGGCTGGGGCCGAAAACGCAGATTGAGCGCATCCGCCAGGGGCTGGACGTGCTGGTGGCCACGCCCGGCCGCCTGCTCGAAATCTACCTCAAGGGCGAGTTGGTGCTCAAGGACATCAAGACGCTCGTCATGGACGAGGCCGACAAGATGATGGACATGGGCTTCATGCCCCAGATTCGGCGCATCCTCGAAATCATCCCCAGCAAGCGCCAGAACGCGCTTTTTTCGGCCACCATGCCCGACCGCGTGACGCGCCTGAGCGAGGAGTTCCTGGAGTTTCCGATGCGCGTCGAGGTTACGCCCTCGGCCCGCACGGCCAGCACCGTGGCCCAAAGCCTCTACGAGGTGCCCAACCTGCTCACCAAAATCAACCTGCTTCACCACCTGCTGCACACCCACCAGGATACCATGACGCGGGTGCTGCTTTTCTGCCGCACCAAGGAGCACGCCGACCAGGTGGCCCACTTCCTGGAGCGCAAAGCGCCTTTGGGCGAGGTGCGCGTCATCCACGGCAACAAGGGCCAGAACGCCCGCCTGCGGAGCATGGACGGCTTTAAGGCCGGCGAGGTGCGCTACCTCGTGGCCACCGACGTGGCCGCCCGCGGCATCGACGTGCCCCAGGTGAGCCACGTCATCAACTTCGACGTGCCCATTATTTACGATGACTACGTGCACCGCATCGGCCGCACCGGTCGTGCCCTGCACATCGGCGCAGCCCTCACCTTCGCCAACGAGGCCGAAATGGCGCACGTCCTCGAAATCGAGAAGCTCATCAACCAGACCATCACCCGCGTGCCGCTGCCGCCCGAGGTCGAAATCGAGGAAACGCCCTTCGAGGAGAAGCAGGTGATGGCCCGCGAGCTGGACGAGCGCCGCAAGCGCGTCGAGCCCGAGTACCAGGGTGCCTTCCACGAGCGCAAGGAGTGGATTAAGCCCGGCGAAACCGTGGACAAGCGCACGGGCAAGGTGTTCGAGAAGGGCCAGAAAAAAAGCCAGAAAGGCTCGAAGCAAAACCCCGGCAAAAAAGGCGCCTCCGCCCCCGGCGCGAAGGCGTTGAAGCGCCGCGGCCAGCGGTAGGGGCGCTGCGCTTAATGAGGAATGGGTCGGAAACGCAGTGGTCGGACAAATCGCCCGAAGGGCTTCGTCCGACCACTGCGCGTTGAACGGCTCGCGCCTGAACGGATACTTCTTGCCTCCTTATTCTTTAGTTTTTGTCGATGACGTAGGCCCGGTGCTTTTCCAAGCTACCCAGTTGCTCCCGCAGCGCGGGCACAAATGCAATCAAGGCCTCGAGTTGGCTCGAAAC
>JANXUO010000065.1 GCA_025356245.1 Hymenobacter sp. | reverse complement strand
CTGTTGAAGTAGAGCAGCAGCAACGGGCGGGCGGGGGCAGCGGGGGCGGCCTGCGCCGCCCGTCCGGCCACGTCGAGCAGCTGCCCGGCTTCGGCCACTTTGTGCCACACCAGCGCCAGCCGGTACTGCCCCTGGGCGGCGCTGCCGAAGGCCGCCACCGGGCACGCGCCTTCGCCGGCCGGGGGCAGGGGCCGGGTGTCGAGGTCGGCCACTTCCGGCCCCTGGCCCAGGGCGGCGGCCGGGGCCAGGCGCGGGGCTTCAAAGCCCATAAAAGCCAGCACGGCTTCTACTTCGGCGGCCCGGCCGGGGCCTTGCCCGGTGCGTTCGCTGCGCAGCTCTTCCCAGGCTCCCAGCGCGGCGGCGGCGGCGGCGCGGGCCTCGGGCGGGGCCAGGTGCAGGGCGGTGCCGGCCAGGGGGCTGCCCTGGCGCAGGCGGGCCAGCAGCTCGGGCAGCGGGTGGGTTTCGAGCTCGTGCTCGAGCAGGCGCAGGTGGTCGGGGAAGAAGCGGGCGAAGGCCGGGTTGGCGGGGCCGAAGCCGGGCGCGGGGCGGAGGTGGGCGGCCTCAGCTCGGTGCAGGGTGGCGGCCACGGCCGCGAAGAACCGGCGCTGGGCGGCCCCGTCGAAGTGCCCGGCATCGCCCTGGCGGGCCAGCCAGCGGCGGTGGTCGAAGGCCGCGAGCTGGAGCAGCGCGTCGGCGCGGGCGGTGGCGGGCAGGCTGCCGCGCCGCAGGGCCAGGTCGGTGGCGCCGCGCAGGGTTTCGGCCTCGTGCAGCAGGGCGGCCTGGTCGTCGGCCAGGGCCTGGGCGCGGGCTTCGTGCAGCAGGGCCAAGGCGGCCCCGCTGGCCCCGATGCCGGCCCCCGGCCGGGCCAGAATTTGCCCGGTGCCCTGGTGCTGCCCGCGCCCCAGGTGGCCGGCGAAGGCTTCGGTCCAGGTAGGGGTGGGGGCTGCGGCGGCCTCGCGCAGGGCGGGCAGCCACGCGGCGGCCGGCGGCGGCAGCTGGCCCCGGCCGTCGAGCGGCAGCGTGGCGTGGGGCAGCAGCGGCGCGTGGAGCAGGGCGGCCGTGGTCGGCTCCGGCCCGCAGCGGGCGGGGTGGTGCAGCAGCGCGTGCAGGTGCGCCAGCTCCCGCGCCACCAGGGCCAGGGCCGTTTGCAGCGTTGTTTCGGCATCCGGCCCGGTGGCATCCGGCCCGGATGCCACCGGGCCGGCTTCTGCCACCAACTGAGGGTTTTCTTTTAGGAATTTTTCTTCTGAAATCTTTTCTTCCCGAAGTCCTTCTTTTGAAAGCGTTACTTCCCGAAGCTCAGTTGCCGCCGCCGGAACCGGGGCCGCTGCCCGCCGGGCGGCCACTTCCCGTTGGGCCGGGGCCAGGGCCGTGGCGAGCTGGTGGGCGAACTTTTTGTGCGCCGCCTCGGCCGCCGTCGGCGTACCGCGCCCCGGCTGCAAGGCCCGCCACTGCAGCCACTGCCGGGCCTGGTCGAGCAGCTCGTGGAGCTGCGCCCGCAGCCAGGCCCGCGCCGCCGGCTCGGCGGGCCAGCGCAGCAGGCGGGCGGCAGGTTCGGGGGCGGCAGTGGTGGCGTCAGTGGCCAGCGCGTCCACTTGCAGGGCATCGGCTTGCAGCGCATCCACGGCGGTTTGCACGGCCAGCAGCAGCGGGGCGGGCGGCCCCGAGGCCCGCAACAGCGCCAGGAGCTGCCCGCCGGGTTGCTCAGCCGTTAGCAAGCCCTGCCACGTCAGGGTGGCCGGGTGGTGGGCAATGCCGAGGTAGTGGGCGGTGCCGGCGGTGGTTCCCCAGGTTTTGAGGCGCAGGCGCAACTCGTCCAGCCCTTGCTGCCAGGCGGGCTGGGCCAGGGGACGCAGGGTCAGGGGCGGCGGCGCGGGGCTGGCCGGGGCGTGGCCCGCTACCAGGCGCAGCAGCGCGGCCAGGGCGGGCAGGGCTGCGGCCAGCTGGGGCGCGGGGGCCAGCCAAGCGGCGGCCCCGGTGGCGGGGGCCAGCAGGGCAGGGCGCAGGGCGGCGGCAACGGCCAGCACCTGCCCGGCGAGGTCGTCGGTGGGGGGCGCGGGGGCCTGAAAATCCACGAACAACGCCCGCGCCAGCGGGGTCGTGGGCTGCTGGAGGTGGGGGGCCAGGGCCAGGGCGTGCAACAGCTGGGCGGGCAGCGCTGGGGCCGGGGCCGTGGCCGGGCCAGCCGCCCGCGTCAGGTGCCAGGCCAGGGCCGGGCGGGCCTCGGCCAGCAGCTGCCACTGCGCGGCGGGCAGCCAAACCAGGTCCGGCGCGGCGGTGCCGGTCGACGGTTCAACTTCAGCCAGCAGCTCCTCTGGCCCCTCGGCCGACATTTGAGCCCCGCCAGCGGCGTCGTCCGGCGCGGCGCGGCTGGCCGAGGGCTGGGCGGGGGCCGCGTCGGATTCGTCGTCGGCGTAAGCAGCGGCGAAGCCCGCCGCCACAACCGTTGCGGCTGGCACCATTGCCGGCCCCGGCAGCGCCGGGGCAGGGGCGGCGGCCCCGGCGGCAGTTTCAGTGGCCCCGGCTTCGGCTTCGGCGGCGGCTGGCCCCGTCAGCTTGCGCAGCAGCAGGGCCGTGAGCAGGGCGCGGGGCAGGGCTTCTTCGAGGGTGGCGAAGGCGGCCGACTGCTCGTCGAGGTCGTTGAGGGCCTCGGGGTGGGCGGCTAGGTACAGCAGCGTGGCCCAGGGGTGGGCGCCGGCGGCCAGGGCGGTGGCGGCCGGGGGCAGGGCGGCTTCGGGAGGGGCGGCTTCAAGGGCCGTGGCCAGGGCCAGGGCTTCGGCTTGCAGGGCCAGCAAGGGGGCAAAATCGGCGAGGGTGCGGTGGCGCACGTCGGCCAGTTGCGCCAGGCGGGCCAGGGCCGTGGCCCGCGCCGGCCCGCTGCCCTGGCCCGCCCGTACGGCGGCGGCCAACGCCTGCAGCCCGGCCACGCTGCGGCCGGCGGCGGGCGGCAGCTGGGGGCCGGCCAGGTGGCCGCCCAAGCGCACCCAAATGGCCTCAAACACGCCCTGCACGTAGTCCAGCTCGTCTATTTCGGGGGCCAGGTCGGCGGGCAGCTCGCCGCGTTGCAGGCCGTCGGCCACGGCCCGCAACTGCTCCGCCAGGGCATCGGCGTGGCCTTGCAGGGCGGCCAGCACGTCGTCGGTCTGGGCTTCGGAACTGGGCGGCCGGTCGTAGGTGCCGGCCAGGTAAGCCAGCACCACCGCCCGGCTGCTGGCGGCGGCCCGCTGCCGCGAGCGGGCCACGAGCAGGGCCGACTCGCGGGGCGGAATGGCCGTAATCTCGTCCTCCGAAAGCGTTTGAAACCGGGCTTCGAGGGCCAGCAGCGCCGGCTCGTCGTCGCCGGGTAGCGGGTGGGCCGGGCCGGGCCGGGCGGGCGCGGTGGCGGCTGGGGGAGCAGTTTCGGGGGCGGGCGCGGCGGTGGGGGCGGGCGTTTCGGCGAGTTGGCTGGTCACCGTCCAGCCCAGCAGGTGGGCCATTACCGTCACCGCTTCGTCGTGGTTGGGGGTGAGGACCGACTGCCCGCCGGGGCAAAAAAAATGCGCGAGGTCGGCCGCAGCGCCGGGGGCGGCTTGGGCCACCAACGGCTTGTTGCGGATGTCGGCCGGCCGCACATGCTGCGGGGCCTGCACCGGGGCTTTGGGCACGGGGCCGGGGGCGGCGTAGCCGTGGGCTTGCAGCGCCTGCCACACGGTTTTGGCCAGGGCCGGGCTGTGGCGCAGCCACAGGGTCAGCGCCAACTCGTCGATGCTTTGGTGGTCGAAGACGGCCTGCGCAAGCATTTCGCGCAGCACCAGGGCCGACACCTGCTGCCAGGCCACTTTCTGGGGCACCGGCTCCTGGGCCAGCACCTTGCCCAGGGCCTGCTGCAGGGCGGGCCGCTCCTTGGCCACCACCAAGGCGAGGATTTTGTGGACTTGTTCGTCCGAAATCAAGGGCAGCAGGTGGCGCATGGGCAGGCAAATAACAACGAAACTACGGCCGCGCCCCGGCCGGTAGCCGCCGCCGGGGCGCGGGGGCATCCCGCCCGTCGCTCAACTGGGTGACGATGTGCCCGTTCCCAAAACATCGTCGCCCACGCCGGGTGCTGGCGTGCTCCTATTTAAAATGTCTTCAAAGAAACCGTCTGTGGGGTGCTCCTATTTAAAATATCTTCAAAGAAACCGCCTGCGGTGTGCTCTTATTTAAAACAGCGTCACCCAAGGGGGCAACTTGTGTTGTCCCTTTTTGTTGCCCCGGCCCTACGCCGCCGGGGCCGGCTTCACGACCAGCTTTTGCATGAGCAGGGCCGTGACGACGGCCGGCGGCACGGCCGCCTCCAGTGCGGCCAGGTGGGGGTCGCCTTCGGGCAGGTCCGCGAGGCGGGCGGGGTTTGTTATCCAGCGCAGCAGCGAGAACAGGGGCTCGATTTCGGTGGTCAGGTCTTCGAACAGGCCAGGGTCGGCCCCGTCGACAAGGGCCGGGGCCAGGCGTTCGTGCAGGGCCAGGGCCAGGGCATGAACGTCCCGCAGGGGGGCAAAATCGGGCTGGCTGACGTGGCCGATGCGCAGGGCATCGCTGAGCACCTCCGCCAGCCACCCCCCGCCTTCGTGGCGGTACAGAAAGTAGCGGGCCAGCTGCTCGCACTTGGTGGCGGCGGCTTCCACCTCGGCCACGGCAATCACGTCGGCGGTGGCGGTGGGGGGCAGCTCCACCATTTCGTAGAGGGAGATGAGCAGCGGCAGCAGTGCCTGGTAGGTGGCGGCCCAGTTGAGGGCTTTTTCGGCGGCTTCGCCGGCTTCGGGCAGCAGCTCGCGGCGGGCGGCGGCTTGGGCGGCGGGGGCATCGGGGGGCAGGGTGCGGGCAAAGTCGAGCATTTGCGTCACGCGGGTAAGGGCATCGTAGAGGACGCCGAGCGAGTCAAAAAACACTGGCGTGGCGGGCAGCTCGGCGCGGGTGGGGCGGTAGGCGCACCAACCCATCAGGTCGGCCATGAGCAGCACTTCTTCGGGGGCGAAGCCGGCCAGCTCCGGCACGGGCTGGCCCTCGGGCCGGAAGGTCAGCGGCCCGTTGGGGCCGCTGGGCTGTACGTCTTCGGGGCGCAGGGGCACGGCGTGGGCGCAGGGCCGGGGCAGCAGCCCGGTACTGAGCACGAAGTACCCGTGCTGGCACAGGGCCTGGCGCACGGCTTGGCGCAGGTCGGCTTTGTGCAGAAACCAGTTCGAGAGCAGCAGCTCGTTCAGGCGCGGGCAGGAGCCTTTGGCTAGTATCTGCACTTGCTGTAGCAGCACCGGGGCCGGGGTGGCGGCCCAGCGCGTGGGCTTGCCTTTGGCGATGACGACGGTTGGCAGCCGGGCCAGCACGGCGGCCCGCTGTTGCAGCAGCGCCAAATGGGCCACGCGCTGCTGCAGGCCAGACGTTAATTGTTGGTAGATTCGAATGGAATCGCGCATGAGGTGGGTTTTTGGTGTTGGGTGGTGGGTGTTCGGTTTTTGGTGTTGGGTTTTGAGGGTCGGAAGTCAGAAGCATGCCAGTAAAAACCCACCACCGAACACCCACCACCGAAGACTTGACATCGCTGGGGCCGCAGCCGGGCCGCAATGTTACGCCGGCGCGGGTTACGGGTCCGGGGCCAGGGTTAGCTTGCCGAGCAGGAGGGCGTTGAGCAGGGCCGGGGCCACGGCGGCTTCCAGGGCCTGATAGTCGGCGCTTTGCTCGTCCACCAGGGCCAGCTCGTCGGGGTGCTCGGCCAGGTGCAGCAGCAGGTGGTAGGGTTGGGCCTGGGCCAGCAGGGCCGTTGCGCCGTCGTCGCCCAGGGTCAGGAGCCGGTCGGTGCAGTCGGGCTCGTCGGGGTCGGTGGGCCAGCGGGTGGCAAAGGCCGTCAGCAGGGCCTGAGCCTGGCCGTGCAGCCCGGCCAGGGGGCCAAAGTCGGGGTGCTGGCGGTGGCGCAGGCGCAGCACCCGCGCCAGCCGGCCCACGGCGGCGGTCCGGCGCTGCCCGGTCACGTAGCGCCCGCTGCTTTCCTGCTCCAGTTGCGCCACCACGTCGGCCAGCGCGTCGCGGGTGGGCGGCTCCACCAGGGCGGGCGGGTTGGACGTCATCTCCCGCACGCTGGGGTAAAGGCTCGCCACCACGGCCTGTAGTTGGCCGGTGTCGGCCCCCGGCGGCAGGGGCGGCGGGGCCGGCCCCGCGTACCGGGCCAGCGCCAGGTCCAGGTGCTGCAAGGTGTTGTAGGCGGCGGCCACCAGCTTCAGGTCGTCCGCGTCGGGCGGGGTTTCGCCCACGGCCACGGGCCGCACGCTCCAGCCCAGCAGGTGGGCCATAAGGGTCACTTCCTCGGGCGGGCCGCCAGCGGTATCGGTCAGGAGCTGCCCGCGCGGCGCGAAGTAGTGGTGGGGCGGGCAGTGGGCCACGTCGTCGTTGGCCAGCCGCACCTGCCAGGGGCAGGGCAGGGGCAGCGCGGCCAGCGGCGGCAGCGGGTAGCCTTGTTGGCAAAGGGCGTGGTACACCCGCGCCCGCAGTTCGGTTTTCTTTTGGTACCAGCCCCGCAGCAGCATCCGGCCCACGCGGGCGGTGGCGGGCTGGCCGGCAAAGTGCAGCACCGCCCGCAGCAGCTCCGGGGCCGGGTACGTGGCCCAGGGCGTGGGCCGGCCCTTCGTGGCAGCCGGCGGCGGCAGGGCGGCCAGCACGGCCGCCCGGTTGGTGCCCAGCCCGTGCTGGGCCAGCCGGGTTTGCAGGCTGCTGCTGAGCATCGGAAAGAGGAAGCGCATTTGGTTTCTGGTTTCTGAACAGGGCCGTTGAAATTGTTTGAATTGAAAGCTGTCTTTTGAACTTGTTTATCCAAACATCCCCGGCGAAGTCTTGAACAAGAAACAAGAAACAAAGAAAAAGCTCCCGTCCTTTACATTCCCTTACCCGCCCCGCTATGTTGCCCGCCGCTCCTTGTCTTCGCACCGTCCAGGTCACGCGCTACGTCACGCCCCTGCGCGAGGGCGGCTCGCTGCCGGCGCTGGTCGAGGCCGACGACGGCTTCCTCTACGTCCTCAAGTTTCGGGGGGCCGGCCAGGGTCCTAAAGCTCTCATTGCCGAGCTGCTGGTGGGCGAGTTGGCCCGCGCCCTGGGCCTGCGGATGCCCGAGCTGGTGTTTGCCGACCTCGACGAGGCCTTTGGCCGCAGCGAGGCCGACGAAGAAATTCAGGACCTGCTGCGGGCCAGCACCGGCCGCAACCTGGCCCTGCACTACCTGAGCCGCGCCAGTACCTTCGACGCGCTCGTGACGACCATCGGCCCCGCCGAAGCCTCGCTCATTGTGTGGCTCGACGCCCTGACCCTCAACGTGGACCGCACCGCCCGCAACACCAACCTGCTGCTTTGGCACCGCGAGCTGTGGCTGATAGACCACGGCGCGGCCCTGTACGTGCACCACGCCGGGCCGGGTTGGAACGCGCCTGCCCGCCCCCGCGCTTTCCCCCAAATAAAAGACCACGTGCTACTGCCCCAGGCCACGGCCCTGGCCCTGGCCGACGCCGAAGGCCACGCCCGCCTCACGCCGCCCGTCATCCAAAACATTGTGGCGCTGCTGCCCGACGAGTGGCTGGCCGCCGCCGACCCCGCCACGCCGCCCGCCGCCCAGCGCACGGCCTACGTTGCTTTTCTGGAGGCCCGCCTGGCGGCCTCCGCCACCTTTGTTGCCGAAGCCGATGCTGCCCGCCTTGCACGTATTTGAGTACGCCGTGCTGCGGGTGGTGCCCCGCGTCGAGCGCGAAGAGTTTGTGAACGTGGGCGTGGTGCTGCTGTGCCGCGGCCAGGGTTTTTTGCAGTGCCGCTGCGCGGTGCCTGCGGCGCGGGTAAGCGCCCTGGCGGGGCCTGAGTTCGACTTCGAGGAACTGCACGCCCGCCTGGCGGCCTTCGGGCAAATTTGCCGGGGCCGGCCCGAGGGCGGCCTCATCGGCCGCCTCGGGCTGGCCGAGCGCTTCCGCTGGCTCACGGCCACGCGCAGCACGGTGCTGCAAACCTCAGCTGTGCATCCGGGCCTCTGCGCCGAGGCCGGGGCCACGCTGGCGCGGCTCTTTGAGGAGTTGGTGGCGTAGGGCCGTACCGCCGGGCCGGGCCAACACGCTCGGCTTGGTGCTACATTGGGGCCGCATTCTCCCAATCCCGCCCATGCGCCCCGCCCCGGAAACCGCTTTCGCCCCCGGCCTCACCAGCCCCGACCTGGCCCCGACGCCGCCCGTCGCCCGCACCTGGACCACCGGCAACTACGCTGCCCTCTGGGTGAGTATGAGCCTGTGCATCCCCACCTACATGCTGGCCAGCTCGCTCATCGAGGGCGGCATGAGCTGGTGGCAGGCGCTGCTCACCATCTTCCTGGGCAACAGCATTGTGCTGGCGCCCATGCTGCTCAACGGCCGGGCCGGGGCGCGGTACGGTATTCCGTTTCCGGTGCTGGCCAGGGCCAGCTTCGGGGTGCGCGGGGCCAACGTGCCGGCCCTGCTGCGGGCCATCATTGCCTGCGGCTGGTTCGGTATCCAAACCTGGATTGGTGGCTTCGCCCTTTACCAGATGGCGGTGCTGTGGGTGCCGGGGCTGGCCACGCTGCCGCTGGTGTTTCCGGCCGGCTGGGGGCTGGCCACGGGGCCGGCGCTGTTGTTCGGGTTGTTTTGGGGGCTGAATATGTACGTCGTGTACTTAGGGGTTGACAGCATTCGGAAGCTACTGGTATTTAAGGCATTTTTCTTGCCGGTGGCGGCACTGGCGCTGCTGTGGTGGGCCATTGATGCCGGGCACGGGTTGGGCCCCATTCTGGCGCAGCCCAGCAAGTTTGCCACGACGGCGGCGTTCTGGGCCTTCTTTTTTCCGTCGCTGACGGGCATGGTGGGGTTTTGGGCCACGCTCTCGCTCAACATCCCCGATTTCACACGCTACGCCGTGAGCCAGCGGGCGCAGCAGGTGGGGCAGGCGCTGGGCCTGCCCGCCTCGATGACCCTGTTCTCGTTCGTGGGCGTGGTGGTGACGTCGGCCACTTTCGTCATCTACGGCCACACCATCTGGGACCCCGTGGTGCTGGCCGCCCGCTTCGAGAGCAAGCTGCTGGTGAGTGCCGCCATGCTGGCTGTGGCCCTGAGCACGCTGGCCACCAACATCGCCGCCAACATCGTGAGTCCCGCCAACGACTTCGCCAACGTAGCGCCCACCCGCATCAGCTTCCGGGCCGGGGGCTACCTCACCGGCGTGCTGGGCGTCCTCATCTTTCCCTGGAAGCTGATTGCCGACCCTTCGGGCTACATTTTTACCTGGCTCGTGGGCTATTCGGCGCTGCTCGGCCCCATCGGCGGCATCATGATTGTCGATTACTACCTCATTCGTCGGCAGCAGCTCGACGTGCCCGCCCTTTACCAGTACAGCGGCCCCTACGCCTACCGGGGCGGCTTCAACCCGGCGGCGTTGCTGGCGCTGGCCGTGGGCATTGCGCCCAACGTGCCGGGCTTTCTCGTTGCCGTTGGGGCGCTGAGCAAGGGCGCGGTGTGGCCGGCGCTGGCGGCGGTGTACCACTACGCCTGGTTTGTGGGCTTTGGGCTGGCCGGTGGGTTGTACTGGGGGCTGATGAGGGCGGCCCGCCACCCAGTGCCAGTTGATGGTAAGGTGGATGCGGTGGGCGCGTAGTGGGGGCATCGGTTCGGCTGGCGCTACGTGCTTGCTTCGTAACTGGTGTCACGCACCGTGTTGACTGGTTGCTTGGGAATGGCCTTTTCTGAAGTAGCAAAAGCGGTTTTCAAGCGTTTAGACCAAATCACTGCGTAATATCAGATAGTAAATCAACCCAAATGGCGGCTCGCGTAGCTGCCAAGCGGCGCGAAAAAATAAGCAGTCGGGCACAAGCGGAGTCTGGGACCACAGGAGCGGGTTTGGTAAATAGCGTTTGACGGGCAAACGCAGGGGTTTGACGCGAAATAAGCGCAACTGCCCGTAAAGTAAAATCCATGAACGTTTTTCGGCTTGTACATCCACTACTTCAACAAAACGATGTATCAGGTGGCTCCGTTTTTGGGGTGCACCGCAGAAGGCAATCAGGCTTTTCCGAAACATCTGTTTTTGCAGGCAGTCAAATTTTGCTTTTCCCACACTCAACGCTTACTCGCATGAAAAATATTTTCGCCCTTTGGGCGGCCCTGCTACTGGCCCTCGCTCCAATTGCTGGATTTGCGGCTTGCTCGGGGCAATTTTCCATCACCTATCCCGTTGGGGCGGGCACCACCACCACCCCCGTCAACAACGGGACCTCGAACCTGTCGGCGACGTACTGCCCTGGCTCGTTGGGGAGTGCGCAGCTAGTGTTTGTGCCCACCGATGACGGTACGGTGGGTATCACGCGCACCATTAACGGTGTCACCACCACGCTGGTGGCCACCATGAACACCGTGGGCGGTACCACCTACACCTTTACCCTGCCCAACGTGACGGCCTCGGCTGTGTATGCGCTCACGAATACCGTGGCCTGCAACAACGCGAAGAACAAGACCATCTCGTTGACGCTGGCCCCGAGCCTGACCCTGGGTGCCACTGCCGTTAAGGTGTGCCGGGGCAGCTCGTCTACGCTCACTGCTACGGGTTCTACTTCGGGCAGCTACACCTGGACGGCCCCCGGCATGACTACCGTCACCAACGCTGGTACGCTGGTACGCTGGTACGCTGGTAGTGTCGCCCGCGGCCACCACTACATACACCGTTACGGCCCCTACCTCGTGCAGTACCACCACCACGCAAAGCATCACGGTAAGCGTGCCCACCCTGACAGCCGCAAGCGACCGGACTACCCTTTGTACGGGTACTGCCATAACGCTGACGGCGGTCAGCAGCGAAGCCGGCACCACCTTCGCCTGGACGCGCGCCGGCGTGGCCGTGGGCAGCGGGGCCTCAATTAGCGTCACGCCGCCAGCGGGCGCGTCCACTTACCGCGTCACTACCAACAACCCTTCGGGGTGCGCCAACACCAGCTTCGTGGACGTGCCCGTGACCGTAGCTGCCCAAACGGTGGGCATCAGCCCCGCTTCGGCGAGCATCATGGCGGGGCAGTCGGCTACGCTCACGGCCAGCTCCAACCTGTCGGGGGCGGCGTACACCTGGCACTCGGGCAGCACGAGCGGCCCCGCAGCGGGCAGCACGGCCACCGTTACGGTGTCGCCCATCGTCAGCACCACGTACTTTGTGACGTCGGTTTCGGGCAGCTGCACCACCTCGCAATCGGCCAGGGTTACGGTTACGGTTGCGCCCAGTAGCCCGTTGCCCGTCGAGCTGTTGTGGTTTGAAGCCAGCGGCACGGCCCTGAGCTGGGCCACCGCCAGCGAGCGTAACTCGGCGTACTTTGAGGTGCAGCGCAGCGCCGACGGCCGCAAATTCGAAACCCTGAGCCGCGTAGCCAGTGCCGGCAACAGCAAGGCCACCCTGCAATACCACGCCCTCGACGCCGCGCCGCGCCCCGGCCTGGGTTACTACCGCCTGACCCAAACCGACCTCGACGGCCGCATCAGCTACTCGCCGGTACGCACTGTGTCGGCCACCACCAAGCCCACCGACTTCAGTGCCCAGCTTTATCCCAACCCGCTCGAAGCCAGCTCGGTGCTGCGTTTCGATGCCCCCGTGGCCGCTCCCGTGCTGTGCAGCCTGCGCGACGCCTTGGGCCGCGAAATACAGCACTACGAGCTGCCCGCCCAAGTTGGCGTCCAGCAGCTGACCATGCCTGCCCTGGCAAACCTGCGCACTGGCCTTTACTACCTGCTGCTGCGCCAAGGTACGCAGCAGCAGGTGCTGCGCGTGCAGCAATTGTAGCAACCGCGTAGCTCGGCCCCTACAAGCCTGAGCGTAGGCTGCAAAAGCGCCCTGCCAACCTAAGCTATTTGTTCCAAAAAAGCGTCCCGGCTGTCCGGGGCGCTTTTTTTGCGAAAAAGAACAGCCCGCTCTCCAAGCCGCCACAACGCCACCCCCGCCGCTGGCCGTATGTCCACAGTGCCCGTCGCACCTTTGGCGCGGCAACATTCCTTCGCAGCACCACAATGTCCTCTACTTCCAGCCGCCCCGGCTACGTTCGCATCCGCGGCGCCCGCGAGCACAACCTCAAAAACGTCAGCCTCGACATTCCGCGCGATGCGCTGGTGGTGTTCACCGGCGTGTCGGGCTCGGGCAAGTCGAGCCTGGCCTTTGGCACGCTTTACGCCGAGGCGCAGCGACGCTACCTCGAGTCGGTGTCGCCCTACGCGCGGCGGCTGTTTCACCAAATGGCCGTGCCCGAGGTGGATGCCATTGAGGGGCTGCCGCCGGCCGTGGCCTTGCAGCAGCAGCGCGGCACGCCCACCACGCGCTCGTCGGTGGGCTCCGTCACCACGCTCGCCAACCTGGTGCGGATGCTGTACTCGCGGGCCGGCGACTACCCGGCCGGGCAGGGCATCATCTACGCCGAGGCGTTTTCGGCCAATACGCCGGAGGGCGCCTGCCCTACCTGCCACGGCCTGGGCCGGGTGTACGAAGTGACGGAGCAAAGCATGGTGCCCGACCCCACGCTCACCATCCGCGAGCGGGCCATTGCGGCGTGGCCGCAAGCCTGGGGCGGCCAAAACCAGCGCGACATCCTCGTGACGCTGGGCTACGACGTGGACACGCCCTGGCGCGAGCTGCCCCAACCGGTGCGCGACTGGATACTGTTCACCGACGAGCAGCCCGTGGTGCCCGTCTATCCGGGCTACACCCCCGCGCAAACCCAGCGCGCCCTCAAGCGCCAGGAAGAACCCAACTACATGGGCACGTTTTCGAGCGCCCGGCGGCACGTGCTCCACACCTTCGCCACCACCCAAAGCCTGCTCATGAAGAAGCGGGCCTTGCAGTACATGCTGAGCGCCGCCTGCCCCACCTGCCACGGCAAGCGCCTGAAAGCGGCCTCGTTGAGCGTGAAATTTGCCGGGCTCGACATTGCCGATTTGTCGGCCCTGCCGCTCAAGCAGGTGGCGGCCCTGTTGCACCCCTACGCCACGGGCACGGCCCGCCCCCAAACCCACGACGCGGCCCACCCCGAGCAGGCCGAAGTGGCCCACCGCATCGCCGCCGACCTCTGCGCCCGCCTCACGGTGCTGCTGGACCTGGGCTTGGGCTACCTGGCCCTGGAACGCAGCACGCCCACGCTCTCGCCCGGCGAGCTGCAACGGCTAAGGCTGGCCACGCAGCTGTATTCCAACTTGTTTGGGGTGGTGTACGTGCTCGATGAGCCGTCGGCGGGCCTGCACCCTTCCGATACTGAGGCGCTGCTGGCGGCGCTGGCCGCGCTCAAAAAAGCCGGCAACTCCCTGTTCGTCGTCGAGCACAACCTGGATGTGGTGCGGCAGGCCGACTGGCTCGTGGACGTGGGCCCCGGTGCGGGCGAGCAAGGCGGCGAAATCCTCTACAGCGGCCCCCCGGCCGGGCTGGCGGCGGTGGAAAGGTCGCACACCCGGCGGTTTTTATTTGGGGAGAATCTGGAAGAAAATCGGGGCCAGCTTCACCCCAAACCAGCCCTGCCGCGCCCGCCCAGCGGCTGGCTGCACCTGGCCAACATCACCCGCAACAACCTCTCGGACCTGGCAGTAGCCATTCCGTTGGGCGTGTTCACGACGGTCACGGGCGTGTCGGGCTCGGGCAAATCCACGCTCGTGAGCCAGGCGTTGGTGGAGTTGGTAGCCGAGGCGCTGGGCCAGGACGTAGCCGCCGCCGAAGACGAGGATGCCGACCCGCTTACGGCTGCCGCTTCGGCCCCCACGGCCGGCCGCCTCGTCCACGGCCTCGGCCCCATCAAGCGCCTGGTGCGCGTCGACCAGAAGCCCATCGGCCGCACGCCGCGCTCGAACATGGCCACCTACACCGGTCTGTTCGACCACGTACGCCGCCTGTTTGCGACCACGCCCGAGGCCAAAAAACGCCGCTACGACGCGGGCCGCTTCTCCTTCAACGTAGCCAAAGGCCGCTGCGAAAATTGCCAGGGCGAGGGCTTTGTGATGGTGGAATTACTGTTTTTGCCCAGCGTGTACAGCCCCTGCCCGGTGTGCCACGGTGCCCGCTACAACGCCAAAACCCTGGAAGTCACCTACCGCACCAAAACCATCGCCGACGTGCTGGCCCTGACCGTGGACGCGGCCCACGATTTTTTTGCCGACGAGCCGCCCGTGGCCCGCGCCCTGGCTACCCTCCGCGACGTGGGCCTGGGCTACCTCCGCCTCGGCCAGCCCGCCACCGAGTTGAGCGGCGGCGAAGCCCAGCGCATCAAGCTCGCCACCGAATTGCAGCGCATCGGCCGCGGCAGCACCCTCTACGTCCTCGACGAGCCCACCACCGGCCTGCACCCCGCCGACGTGGAGCGGCTCCTCCTGCAACTGCACGGCCTGGTAGCCGCCGGCAACACCGTAGTGGTAGTAGAGCACGACATGCGCGTAGTGGCCGCCTCCGACTGGGTGCTCGACATCGGCCCCGGTGCCGGCGACGAAGGCGGCCAAGTAGTAGCCCAAGGTTCCCCCGCCGAGTTAGCCCAACACCCCACCAGCCGCACCGCGCCCTACCTGGCCCGTTTCCTAAACGCTGCCAATTAATCAAAAAAGCCCCGTCGGCTACTGCCAACGGGGCTCTCCCAAGTCAATCAAACGGACCACCAATTTACGTAATCAGGCGCGAAGCGCCGTATCTATTAAATCCGTTAAATCCGTTCGAATCTGCGGTTTACATCATGCCGCCCATGCCGCCGCCCATGCCGCCCATGCCGCCGCCGCCACCGGCCGCGTCTTTGTCATCGGCCGGCTCGTCCGAAATCACGGCTTCCGTCGTCAGCAGCAAGCCGGCAATCGAAGCAGCGTTTTCCAGCGCCAAACGGGTTACTTTGGTGGGGTCGATGATGCCAGCGGCCACCAGGTTTTCGTACCGGTCTTCGCGGGCATTGTAGCCAAAGTCGCCTTTGCCATCGCGCACCTTCTGCACCACCACCGAGCCTTCGCCGCCGGCGTTGGCCACAATAGTACGCAGCGGCGACTCCAGCGCCGTGCGGATGATGTTGACGCCCGTGCGCTCGTCGGCGTTGTGGGTGTCCACGGCCGCTAGCGCCTCAATGGCGCGCACCAGGGCCACGCCGCCGCCGGGCACCACACCTTCTTCAACGGCGGCGCGGGTGGCGTGCAGGGCATCGTCCACACGGTCTTTTTTCTCCTTCATTTCCACCTCGGTGCTGGCACCGATGTAGAGGATGGCCACGCCGCCCGAGAGCTTGGCGAGGCGCTCTTGCAACTTCTCCTTGTCGTAGTCCGAGGTGGTGGTTTCCATCTGGGCCTTAATCTGGGCAATGCGGCCCGTGATTTTTTCCTTGTCGCCCTTGCCGTTTACGATGGTCGTATTGTCCTTGTCAATGATGATTTTCTCGGCCGTGCCGAGGTACTCCAAGGTGGCGTTTTCGAGCTTGTAGCCCTGCTCTTCGCTGATGACGGTACCGCCCGTGAGGGTGGCAATGTC